>JBMFXK010000016.1:0-15128 GCA_049964315.1 Clostridia bacterium
GTGCCGCGTCAGCACGTCCAGAGCACCCTGCACCAGCGCATCGGTGACGCCCTGATTGAAGCGACTCTGAATCACCGCGAACCGGGAGCCCGGGGCGACCGTGTAGGCGCCTTCGACGATGTGCATAACATTCCTCCCGCCTGGTGCTTCTACAACCAGTGCCCGAGTCGGTCGCGTTTGGTGGCGAGGTAGCGGGCATTGTCCGGCCCCGCCTCGACCTTGATCGGAACCCGCTCGGCAATCGTAAGGCCGTACGCTTCAAGCGCGTAGTACTTGTCGGGGTTGTTGGTCAGCAGACTGACCGCGCGCACACCCAGATCGGCCAGGATCTGAGCCCCCACTCCGTAGTCGCGCAGGTCGGCCGGGAAGCCAAGTGCCTCATTGGCGCTCACCGTGTCGTATCCCTGGTCCTGGAGTGCGTACGCCCGGATCTTATTGGCGAGCCCGATGCCGCGGCCCTCCTGGCGCATGTAGAGGAGCACGCCCCGGCCTGCCTCTCCGATTTGGCGGAGTGCCTGGTGCAGCTGCGGACCACAGTCGCAGCGACGGGAGGCAAACACGTCACCCGTGAGACATTCCGAGTGGACGCGGGTCAGCACCGGAGCGCCATCATCGACGGTGCCCATCACCAGCGCCAGATGGGTCAGATTGGTGAGCGGTTCGTGGTAGGCGTAGGCCGTAAAGTTCCCGTAATCGGTGGGCAGCTGGCTCGCCCCCACCCGTTCGAACAGCTGCTCATCCCGCAGCCGGTAGCGAATCAGGTCGGCGATCTCAAGTACGGGGAGCTGGTGCGCCGCCGCAAAGGCACGGAGCTCCTGTTCCCGCATCATCGATCCGTCTTCGCGCAAGATCTCGCACACCACGCCGGCCGGACGGCACCCCGCCAGGCGGGCCAGATCTACCGCCGCCTCGGTATGACCGGGCCGGCGCAGTACACCCCCGGGCTTCGCCGCCAACGGAAAAATGTGTCCGGGGCGCAGCAAATCGTCGGCCGAGCTCTCGGGGTCGGCGAGAACGGCGATGGTACGGGCCCGGTCGTGCGCCGAGATGCCGGTGGTAACGCCGTCGCGGGCATCGACCGATACGGTAAAGGCGGTTCGCATGGAGTCTTGCGGCGTCCTGACCATAAGCGGCAGGTCCAGCGCCTCCAGGCGCTCGGGGACCATCGGCACGCAGATGAGACCACGTCCATGGCGCGCCATGAAGTTAATCGCCTCGGGGGTGACGTGCTCGGCCGCCATCACCAAATCGCCTTCGTTCTCGCGGTTGGCATCGTCAATCACGACCACCATGCGTCCGGAGCGGATGGCGGCGATGGCTGCGTCCACCGTGGCCGAGATCTGATTGAGATCGGGCGCCGTCATACGGATGCTCCCTCCCTCACGGTCGCGATGACGGGATGCCCGGAGGCCCAATGCCAGATGTATTTGGCCACAAGGTCATACTCCAGATTCACGGCATCACCCGGCCGGAGGTGTCCCAGCGTCGTGACCGCCAGCGTAGTAGGGATAAGCGTGACCGAAAACCGGATCCCGTCGACGCCCGTAATGGTGAGAGAAACGCCGGCTACCGCCACGGAGCCGCGTTCGACGAGATACGGCGCACCGGCTTCCGTGGCCTCAAGCCAGAAGCGTGAGGTGTCGCCGTCGTCCTCGCGGGACACGAGCCGCCCGACCCCATCAACGTGGCCGGCCACGAGATGGCCGCCGAGCCGGTCCTGAAGCCGCAGCGGGCGCTCCAGATTCACGCCCGCGCCCACACGCAGACCACCGAGTGTGGTCAGGCTGAGAGTGGTCTGGGTGACGTCGGCGGTAAATGAGGCCGGCCCCCGTTCCACCACGGTAAGACACGCGCCGTCCACTGCAATGCTCTCCCCGGGGCGCAGCTCCTCGGCCAGCCCTGTCTCCACGTGAAGCCTCGTCGCGGACACCTGTACCGTTAGCTCGGCGACGCGGCCGGTCGCTTCAACCAGTCCGGTAAACACCGTGCAGTCATCTCCTCCCACGAATGCACAAACTCTGCGGTGTACAACACGTCTGGGCCCAGGCGCGTTAGGCGGGGGGGCGTGAGCCGCCAAGCATCGGCCAACGCATCCAGCGGCGCCCCGGCAATCAGCGGCCGGGCCTCTCCACCCAGCATCATCGGCGCCCAGTACAATGCCACGCTGTCGTACAGACCGGCCTCCAAAAACGCCCCATGGATCGTGGGCCCGCCCTCCACGAGGACGGCCAGGAGCCCGCGCTCTCCCAGATCGCGCATCACCTCGTCGAGGGCGACATGCCCGTGTTTCACCCCGACCCGGACCACCTCGGCCCCGGCCTGGTAGAGGGCCCGCTCGAAGTCCACCGGTGTCTCCTCGCCGGTGTACACGAGCGTCGGGGCCACGCTTCCCGTCTGCAAGAGCCGGGCTGAGGGCGGCACCCGACCACGTGTATCGAGGATGACCCGCACCGGGTCCCGTGCCCTCATCACCCCGCGTGCGGTCAGCTCGGGATCGTCGCTGAGGATGGTTCCACTGCCGACCACGAGCGCGTCGATGCGGCTGCGCACGCGATGCACGTGCTGGCGGGCTTCAGGTCCGGTGAGATACCGCGACTCGCCGGTCCGCGTCGCAACACGGCCGTCGACGGAGGCGGCGGCCTTCATCGTCACCCACGGACGTCCCCGCACCACCCAGGATAGGAACGGGAGGTTGAGCAACAGAGCTTCACGGGCGCCGTCACCCAGTTCGACCGGAATCCCATGCTGTCGCAGCCACTCGGCACCCCCCGATGCCACGGGATTCGGATCGGGCAGAGCGGCGACCACACGCCTGACGCCGTGGGCCAGAATGGCCTCTGTGCAGGGCGGGGTGCGCCCGACGTGTCGGCAAGGCTCCAGCGTCACGACCAGCGTAGAGCCCTGGGCGCGCGGTCCCGCCTGACGCAGGGCGACCACCTCGGCATGGGCCGTTCCGGGGCCGCGATGGTAGCCGCGTCCCACGACCCGGCCGTCTTGCACTACCACGGCGCCCACCGCCGGGTTGGGGTGCGTTCGCCCGACCCCGCGGCGGGCCATTCCGAGCGCCTCCTTCATCAGCCGGCTTGGCACTCTTGGCCTCCCCACAAAAAAATCCCCGCCTTCGCGGGGATAAGAGAAATCGGGCAGCCCGTGTGCTGCCACGCCTTCTCCCATCCAGACTGTACTGTCGGTACCGGAATCGCACCGGTTCGTGCCCGAAGGCTCGCGGACTTGTCGCCTGCTGGCGCATCACCGCCGGTCCGGAATCGGGATTGCTCCCTCACCGTGCCCCGAAGGTCTTCTTCAGTGTATGAAGCTGCGGCAAGACCGTCAACGTGAGCCGGACACCGGCCTTGATGCGAACCAGGACGCATACGGGTTCCGGATGAGGCGCTGGGGCGCGAACCAGTCGGTGAACGCACTCGGGTCGCGAGACTGGGGCGGCGCCGTGTGCCGTCTGACCGGCCGTCCGCGAAGGTCATCGTGTCCTGAATCGCGAAGAAGTCTTCCCACCTTGAACCCTTGAGGGGGATGAACATGGGTTCCGTCATCGTAGCCACGCAGGAAACCTACGCGATCCTGACCATCAACCGCCCGGAGGCGCTGAATGCGCTGAACCGCGAGGTACTGGAGGGCATTGATACAGCCTGGTCCGACCTCGAAGCGGAGGCGGACATCCGGAGCGTGATTGTGACCGGTGCAGGCGAGCGTGCGTTTGTGGCCGGTGCCGACATCCGCGAAATCCGGGCCATCGCAAACCCGGCCGCGGCCGAGGCATTCGCCCGGTTCGGTCAGGGAGTGTTCAACCGGATTGCCGAAAGTCGTCTCATATCCTTTATGGCTATCAACGGGTTCGCCCTGGGCGGCGGACTGGAACTGGCGATGGCGGGCGATTACCGCATCATGGCGGAGGAAGCGCAGGTCGGTCAGCCCGAGATCTTGCTCGGCATCATCCCCGGATTCGGGGGTACCCAGCGGTTGAAGGGCCTTATAGGCTCGGGACGGGCGTTGTGGCTCATTGCGTCCGGTGAGCGCGTGGACGCCGCTCGCGCCCTGTCCTGGGGGATCGTGGACGAGGTAACCCCGCGGGCCCACCTGCTCTCCCGGGCCGAAGAAATGGCCGTGGGCCTGGCGGGAAAGGCGCCTCTCGCACTGGCGGCGGCGAAGCGTGCCGTGCACGCGGCGGGACCGCTTGAGGATCGTCTGCGGGCCGAAGCGGCGCAGTTCGGATTGATCGGGTGTTCCGATGACGCCCGGGAAGGCACGAGTGCGTTCCTCGAAAAGCGCACGCCTCGCTTTCGCGGAACGTGAGCGGATCGCCGTTAAGGCTGTAACGGCTCCAACGGTCCCGCCTCGTCAAGTACAGAATTCTTACGAGATCCACAGGATGATAGACTCCTCTCAATACATGCGAATGCTGTAAAAGGAGTAATGGGAGGTGGCGTGGGGTGAACCCCCTGAGGCTGCAATCCGGTGACCGTTTTGTCTTCCTGGGTGACAGCATCACCCGCGCCGACCCCGGCTACTCGCGTCTCGTGGCTTCCATGGTGAATGTCCGCCACCCAGGGACCCGAGTCGATTGGGTTTACCGCGGGGTATCTGGCAACACCGTCCTGGATCTGGTCGAGCGGGTGGAACGGGATGTACTGGCACTGCACCCCCAGTGGACCTCCGTCAGCATCGGCATCAACGACGTGTGGTTTCGCCACCAGGGAGGGAGCGGGGTTGCTCTGGATGCATTTCGAGGGGCCTACCGGACGTTGCTGACGACGCTTAGCAGCGCCGGCGTCACCGTCATCGCACTGACACCGACCGTGATAGGGGAGCGGCTCAACGAACAGCCCAACCAAGATCTTCTCGCCTACGCGGACGTAATCCGTGAGGAGGCCCGTGCCTTCGACGTATGCCTCGCCGACGTCCATGCGGTGTTCCGCGCGGCGTTGAATGGGGCGCATCCACGCCCGCGCCTGACTGCCGACGGCATTCACATGAACCTGAACGGCAACGTGCTCATGGCCGACACCCTTTATCATGCGCTGCTGGCCTGATGCGCCGAAAGGCGCCTACGGCAGGGGATTTCCTGCGATTTGTGGAAACGTTGTCGGGTTGTCCGCAAACTTCGCTAAACACAATGTGCAGCAGTGAGGGTGGGAGCAATGAGTGAGGAGAATGCGCTCGCAGCGGAACAGGAACAGACGCTGCAGGCTGTCATCGACCAGATTGACCGCGCCGTAGTAGGGAAGGCACACGTGGTCAAGCTCTTGCTGACCGCACTCATCACCGGAGGGCACGTTCTCCTCGTCGATGTGCCCGGGGTGGCCAAGACGCGTCTGGCACGGTCGCTGGCCCTCTCCTTGAATCTCAGTTTCGCCCGCATTCAGGCCACGCCCGACCTGTTGCCGGGTGATGTAGTGGGCGTATCGGTCTACGACCCGGCGACGGCGGGATTCCGTTACCGGCCCGG
The DNA here is from genome assembly GCA_049964315.1 of Clostridia bacterium. Classification (GTDB taxonomy): domain Bacteria; phylum Bacillota; class Sulfobacillia; order Sulfobacillales; family JAIMBI01; genus JAKATP01. The sequence continues at coordinate 5,465 of JBMFXK010000016.1, forward strand.
TCCCGTCCTGAATCAGGTCGTACTGGTTGACGAGGTGAACCGGGCCACACCCCGCACGCAGTCCGCCCTCCTCGAAAGTATGGAAGAGCACCAGGTGACGGTCGACGGCGTTAGCCATCCCATCCCGTCGCCCTTCATCGTGATGGCTACCCAGAATCCCATCGAAATGGAAGGCACGTATCCGCTGCCGGAGGCCCAGCTGGACCGGTTTCTGTTTGCGACGCCGGTTGGGTATCCCGACGCCGAGGATGAGATGGAGATGGTCAGACGGCTCGGTCAGGATGAGCCGTTGGACCGCTTCGAGCCGGTGGCGGGGCCGGGCGACGTCTTGCGCTGGCGGCGGGCCGCGCTCCAGGTGCATCTCTCGCAGCCGGTGCAGCAATATCTGGTGGACATCGTGCGGCAGACCCGGACGCTGCCGCGCATCCAGCTCGGCGCCAGCCCGCGTGCAGCACTCTGGTACTCCCGGGCGGTCAGGGTCTACGCCTGGCTGGCCGGACGCGAGTACGTGCTGCCCGACGACGTGAAGTCGCTGGCCACGCCGATCCTGGCCCACCGGATGCTCCTATCCGCCGACGCGGAGGTGTTGGGCCGGTCCCGCGATGAGGTGGTGCAGGAGGTGTTGGCATCCGTGCCGGCGCCGACCGAGCAGCTCTGATGAACCGCACGATCGGTCTGCTGCGCGACATTGCCATTCTGGTGGCGCTGGCGGGTCTGGTGACCGGCCGCCCCTCGGTCGTGGCGGCGGCCGTTTTCGTCATCGGACTCTGGTTCCTGTCGAACATCTTCGCGCGTCAGGCGCTGCGACGGATGTCGACGACCCAGCGGCTGAGCCCACACGCTGTCCCTATCAACGAGCCGGCCGACCTGGCCGTCAGTGTGACCAATGCCTACAACTGGCCGGTCCCGCTCCTGGAGTGGTCCGACCAGCTTGCGGAGGGCGTGGAGGCGGAAGCGGCCAAGACCGCCACCATCACAACGTCGGAGGGGCGGCGGCAGGCGGTTTACGGCCGGTACAGCATGCGCCGATGGGAAGAGGTGACGCAGCACGTCACCGTCAAGAGCGGGCGCCGCGGACGCTATGTCCTAGGCCCTATCTATCTCCAGCTCCGTGATCCGCTGGGCGTTACGGATGCCGATAAAACGGCGGCCGCTTCGGCCGTGCTGACCGTGTTCCCCTCCCTGTTTTCGGTGCCCGCCGCGCTGACGATGCCGACGGCGCCTCATGGGGCCAGAAGGGGGCCTCCTTGGAACCCACCGGATCCAACCCGTTACATTGGAGTCCGGCCCTATGAGCCCGGTGACTCGCCGCGCCTGATCCATCCGTATGCGAGCGCCAGGACGGGGGCTCTGCAGGTCAAGCGCCTCGAGACCGAGGCGGATGACCAGGTGGAACTGGTGGCGCTGGCGGCTACGGCGCCGTATCTGTGGGAAGGGATCGACCCGGACCGGCTGGAGTCCTTGATCTCGGCCACCGCTTCGGCGGCTCACTACTACATTACGCAGGGGGCAGCAGTGGGCCTGTCTCTGGCCGGTTCCGTTTATGGGCAGCCCAAGGGTGTGGCGCTCAAGCCACAGGCCGGCAAGGATCAATGGACCCGGATCCAGACCGCACTGGCATGGGTCACGCCAGGGGGAGGGGAGGCGGGCAACCTCACCACGACGCTCCACCGTCTGACTGCCCACGCCCGCCCCGGCACTCAGGTGTTCGTCTTTACCTGCTACTTCTCCGACGCCTGGCTCCCGTACATCGAGCGGATGAGGCACCGTCGGCTGAAGGTGGTGTGGGTGGCGGTGGGGGATCGCGGAACCTGGCCCCAGATTCCGGGACTGCGGCTCGTGCATTGGACGCCGAGGGTGGAGATTCCCTGATGCGCCAGCGGGCCGTGAGCCTGGCCCTGGAGATTGGCTGGATGGTCCCGTGGCTCATCGTGCTCCATGCGGGGGCAGCCTGGTGGGTGCCGCTTTTGGCCGGCGTCTCACTGCTCTTGATCGCGACCTCTCCCCAACGCGCCACGTTGGGCCCCATCGCCATCGTGATCGTACTGGCTCTAGGCTATCTGTTTGGCGGAGGGCTGGGGCTGGCCGCCGCGGCGGTCGGGGCGTGGCGCGGCTGGGGGGCCCACGGGATGCAGGCGCGCAGCGCACTCATGGGGCGCCTCGTCATGGTGCTGATGACGATGGCGATACTCGTCATCATGCACCCTCCCTGGTGGCCGGTGCTTCCCGGAGCGCTGGTGCTGGCCGTGGCGGGCCTGGCCGAAGCGGCCCGCCCCCCGGGGGTTGGAAGCCGCGAGTGGTGGGGGCTCGGTTCGGCGTTCGGATTGGTGGCCCTGGGCATCGCGGTCGTGATTTACGGTCTTGCGCTCTGGGGTCCATGGAAGCACCTTGCCGGCCCTGTGAACGCGGGCCTGGCGCTCGTGGTCCGCGCGGTTGCCTACACATTGGTCCGCCTGTTGACGCGGATCCACTTCTACGGTCTGCACCTGCACATACCCAGGCTCCCGCGGTCTCCCGGTCATAAAGCCAAGCCGCGACCGGCAACCGGCGACCACCATCTTATCCTCATAGGTCTTCTGGCCCTCGGTGGTGCCGCCGTCATCGCGCTCGGCGTCTTCTGGCTCAGCCGTGCTCTCGCCAGATGGGACCCGGCACCCGACGAGGCGGAAGAACACCTTGAGCGCCGGGGCCTCGCCGACCGCTATGCCGCTCAGACCGGGCAGGTGCGCCTTACCCGGCGGGTCGTGCAGCGGCGGCTCCGACGTGCGTTCCGCCGCCGCGTGGGCGCGCATCCGCACGAGACCCTCAGGGAGTGGTTTGGGCGCATTCACCGGTCGGATAAGGCGGGTCCCGTCGACCTGTATGAGCAGGTAAGGTACGGAGGCACCCCAGACAGCCAGGGACGCGCCACGCGGGCCGCGCGGGAGTGGCCGCCCGATCCTCGACTCCCGCCGCGCGGCTAGGGTTGGACCTGCGAGCGTAGTCATATACGGATCTGGATCGGTGCGGTAAAATGCTGTCTTTAGATGGCCGGGGGGCAGGATGTACCTATGGACCTCGTCCGCATCGGCGACAAGCTGGTGAGCGTGGAGCGCGTGCGCCAGACCGTCGAAGAGATGTTTCGCCTGCGGCAGGCGGGCCTCAGTCAGGCGGAGGTCGGCGAACGGCTCGGCCTTGACCGCACCGTCGTCTCCCGACTCGAAAGTGTAGGCGAGATCGGGAAGGGACACGCTATCGCGGTAATTGGCTTCCCGGTCGCCAACCGGGCCGAGGTGCGGGCCTTGTGCCGAGAGCGCGGTGTCGAGTTCGTCTGGGTAATGTCGGATCGGGAACGCCGCGACTTTGCGGAGAGCCGGTCCGGCGGTGCCTTGATTGACGAAGTGCTGGAAGTGGCAGGCCGGGTTCGGCAGTTTGACGCCGTTATTCTAATGGCATCCAATCGGCGTCTCCGGCTGATGGAGGCGTTGCTGGACCCGAGGCGGGTCGTGCCCATGGTGCTTGGTGAGACCCCCCTCTCGAATGACGTGCCAGTCGACCTGGAAGCATTGGATACGGCTATCCGCGCACTGAGCCCGGCAGGAGATTGCTGAGACGCGTCGAAACTGGGGCGAACACAGTTAGAGACATAATGCCCACGACGCCTCACTCGTGGGGCGGCCGAGCAATTTGGCTAGGACCGAAAGAAGGGGCCTACTTTGAGCGAACGAGAAGTACTGGTATCGGCGGAAGGCTTGAAGAAGCTCGAGACGGAGCTGGAGCATCTCAAGACGGTACGACGGGCGGAGGTTGCCGAACGCATCAAGCAGGCCCGTGAGTTCGGCGACATCTCGGAGAACGCCGAGTACGATTATGCCAAGAACGAACAAGGACTTATCGAAGCACGCATTCAGTCCCTTGAGAACATGCTCAGGAACGCTCGGGTGGTGGATGGGTCGCAGGAGGATCGTTCCCACGTTCACCTCGGCTCCAAGGTCCGGGTCATGGATGAGCAGGCCCGGGAGGAAGAGGAGTATGTCGTCGTGGGATCGGCCGAGGCTGACCCGGTGAAGAACCGGATCTCCATTGAGTCGCCAGTCGGCAAGGCCCTGCTCGGGGCCCAGGCGGGAGACAGGGTGGAGGTATCCGTGCCGATGGGCCGGATCGTCCTGACGGTTGTCGCGGTAGACTGAACGTCATGGAGACCGACAATCCGGAGTCGCCGGGTGAAAGCTTAAGACGTGTCCGTATGGACAAGTGGCAGGCCCTCCAGCAGGAGGGCCGTGACCCATTTCGTGAAACGCGGTTTTCGCGCACGCATACACTTGTAGCCGTCCGCGACGGCTATCCTGGCAACGACGGCCAGTCCGTGCGGATTGCCGGGCGCATCGTCGCCATCCGCCGCCATGGTGGAGCCGCGTTTCTGGACCTGGAAGACGCCTCCGGCCGGTTGCAGCTGCATGTGGAGCGGAGTCAGGAGGCATGTTTCGCACTGCTGGAACGGCTCGATCTGGGCGACCACGTGGGAGTGGCCGGCCGGGTGTTCCAGACCCGCCGCGGTGAGGTCACGGTGGAGGTCACCGAGCTTCGCGTGCTGGCAAAGAGTCTCAGGGGCCTTCCCGACAAGCGCGAGGGGCTCAAGGACGTGGATCTGCGCTTCCGGCAGCGCTACCTCGACCTCTTGGCCAACCCCGAGTCGCGGGAAGTGTTTCGCCTGCGGTCGGAGGCGGTGCACCTCATCCGCCAGTTCCTGCGGGAGGAATCCTTCGTCGAGGTGGAAACGCCTGTCCTCCTGACCCTGGCTGGCGGAGCGGAGGCACGCCCGTTCGTCACACACCACAATGCGCTGAACCTCACGCTGTATCTGCGCATCGCCATGGAGCTGCATCTGAAGCGGCTTATCGTTGGCGGTTACGAGGCCGTGTACGAGATTGGCCGTGTGTTTCGCAATGAAGGCATGGATACGCGGCACAGCCCCGAATACACTATGCTCGAGCTCTACTGGGCCTATCATGACTACGAAGACATGATGGATCTCGTGGAGCGTCTGCTGGCTTTCGTGCTCGCCTCGCTGCACGGCAGTCTGACGTTTGAGAGCCAGGGCCAGACGCTCGACTTCACGCCGCCCTGGCCGCGCGTCGACCTGACCGAACGCTTCCGGGAGAAGACCGGTGTTTCGTGGTTTGACATCGGGACCCAGCAGGATGCGCTCCAGCTTGCCCGCGCCCATCATGTACGGGTCGAGGCAACCCAGACCCGCACGCAGATCCTGGATAAGATCGTGAGCCAGCTGGTGGAGCCCGCCCTGATCCAGCCCTCCTTTCTCGTCCACCACCCCGTCGACATCTCCCCGCTGGCCAAGCGCCGCCCGCAGGATCCACGTCTCACGGAACGGTTTGAGGCATTCTGCCTGGGCCGGGAGCTCGGAAACGCCTTTTCGGAACTGAATGACCCGATCGACCAGCGCCAGCGCTTTGAGGCGCAGCAGGAAGAGCGGCAGCAGGGCAATGAAGAGGTGCCGCAGGTTGACGAGGATTACCTCACCGCACTCGAGTACGGTATGCCGCCGACTGCCGGCCTGGGGCTCGGAATCGAGCGGCTGATAATGGTTATGGCCGACGTGGCCACCATCCGGGACGTCATGCTGTTTCCGGTCATGAGGCCGCTGTGAGCCCCAGTCGGTCTGTGGTCAGCGTCAGTCTCGGCTCCAAGACCCGCGATCACGAGGCCGTCCTGATGCTAGCCGGCGAACCTGTCAATGTGCACAGACGCGGCGTGGATGGGGATCTTGCTGAAGCGGGCCGTCTTATCGGCGAGCTTGACGGTCAGGTTGATGCCATCGGCCTGGGCGGTATCGACATCGCCCTCGTCGTGGGCGAGGACCGTTATCCGATTCATGACGCGCTGGCGCTGGCGTCACGGGCTTCCAGGACTCCGGTGGTGGACGGTTTTGGCGTGAAGGCCGCCTACGAACCGGAAGTCATCCGGCGGCTTGCGGGCGCCGGCATCCTGCGTCCCGGCAGCCGTGTCCTCATGGCGTCCGCCATGGACCGCTATCCCATGGCGCGTGCGCTGGTGGATGTCGGTCTTGAACCGATTTTTGGTGATTTGATGTTTGCGAGCCGGATCGACTATCCCATCCGGACCATCGCGGAACTGGCCGAGTTGGCGCGCAAGATCCTGCCCGAGTTCACCCGCCTTCCATTTACTATGCTCTATCCGACCGGGGCCGAGCAGGAGGCCGAATCGGATCCACGCTTCCAGCACTACTTCGATGACGCGGACGTTCTGGCGGGTGACTTTCATCTGCTCCGCCGGTACCTGCCCGAGCGCATCGACGGCAAGGTGGTGGTCACCACAACCACCACCGCCGCCGATGTGGACCTGCTGAAGCGACGCGGTGCGTCACTGCTGGTGACAACCACGCCCAGGCTCGCGGGCCGCACATTCGGGACCAATGTCGTCGAGGCGGCACTGGTCGCGCGCGGTGGGGCGACGTACCCGGATCCGGCATTCTCGCGCCTTGTCATGGACAGCGGGCTCGAACCTGATATCGTTCGTCTGGGGGTGGATGTGGATGGTGGACGCTGATTTGAAGGCAGCCCTCCACGCCTTTGCGTCCCGGTGCAACGAGAACGAACGGCTCCGGCAGATGAATCGTGACTGGAGCCGGACCATTGCCGTCCAGCCTGTGGAGGACGAGCCCGTCTTTTTACGGTACGACAGTGGCGAGGTGGCGCTGACGGATGCGGCCGACCCCGATCTTGTGGTGGAAGGACCCAAGGACACGCTTTACGCTATTTTTACTGGTGCCATCACCCCGACGGAACCGTATATGGACGGGACCCTGCGGGTGCGGGGAAGCCAGGACGACATGATGCGGCTCGACATTATTTCTCTGCTCATCTGGGGCGAGTAGCGTGGCGGAACTGCGGCGCGTTCTGCCGCTCCGTACGGCGGTCACGACCAGCGCTGGTCTCGCCTCCGCGGCCGTTAACTTTTTTGCCGCGGTGGAGGTTGCTCAGTATGCGGGCGGGCGATCGGCCTGGCTGGCCCTCTTGGTGGCCGGACTCCTGATCACGCTGTCCGCGGCCAATTTTTCTGAGCTGTCTGGGCTTTATCCCTCGGCCGCCGCGATCCGGGTCTGGATCCGGCGGGGCGCCAACGACCGGCTTTCCATGATCGGATCGCTGGTGTATATGGTGACGGTGGTGCTGGTGGTGGCGGCGGACGCCTTCGTGCTGGGACACGTCTTTACGGCCATCATGCCGGGTGTGCCCGGACTGGTCTGGATCGCGGCCCTGCTGGGCCTGGTCACGTGGGCCAACCTGCGAGGCGTCAAGGTGGCCGGCTTCATTCAGGACGGAAACGGCCTGTTCCTGTTGGGGAGTCTGATGGTGATTTCGGTGCTGGGGCTCACGCACGTGGCCCCGGGCCACTTTGCCGGGGTGTTTCACCTGGGTGGCAACTGGCTGCAGGCGGTCGCCCTCGGGGTTTTCATCTTCGTGGGATTCGAATGGGTGACGCCGCTGGCTGAAGAGTTCACCGACACGCGGATGATTCCGCGCGGCATGTTCCTCGCCCTGGGACTGGTGGCGGTCGCGTTCGCTCTGTTCTCGCTCGCGCAGCAGACGCTTCTCGCGCAGTCCCAAGTCGCCGGCTCCCTGGTGCCGCAGCTGTTGGTCGGACGCGCGGCACTGGGTGCGTTTGGCTTCTGGTGGATGGTGGTGGCTAGTCTGACCACGGCGATGACGACATTCAACGGCGGCTTCGTGGCCGCCTCTCGTTTCATCTATGCGGCTGCGCGAGAGCGCGTGCTGCCGCCGCTCTTGGCGCGCCTCAACGAGCGGTTCGTGCCCAAGTACGCGCTTATCGGCCTGTTCCTGACCTCTTTGGTGCTCGCGGCGGTCGTGTACGTGACCGGACGCTACATATGGCTCATCAACACCGGCGCCGCGGTTGAGTCCTTCATGTATGTCATGGCCGGGTTCCTGGTCGTGAGCCTGCGACGGCGCGAACCGCAGCGCGAGCGGCCGTTTCGGGTGCCGTGGGGTACGGTGCTGCCATGGTTGTCGATGGCGATTTTCTTTGTGCTCGGCCTCGGTTCTCTGACCGCCGCCTCGGACATTCCCGGACCGGTTCCCTGGAGTCTCGTCTTTTTGCTTGTCCTTACCCTGGCCGCCATCGTCTACGTCTACAAGGTGGTGCCGCGACTGAAGGCGGCGCCCCGCGTGCCAGCGGCGCCGCCGCGGCAGTTCGAATCGCCCTAGCGGTCGGAGCCTTCCCGGTTCTTGCCACCCATAAATTGGCATAGGGTGGAACGGTCCGGGGGTGAGCGTGTGAATCCACTCCGATCGCTCATGGGCTGGACGCTGGCCGCATTGATGGCGCTGGTCATGGCGGGAGGACTCGAAAGCGCGGCCGGCGGAGCGTGGGCTTCCGCCAGCCATGGCATCGATCAGCTGCTGCTGGGGGGCGCACGGGTCACTCTGGCGACGGTGCGCCGACTGGTGCCTGTACCGGCCCTGCACCAGTCCTCGGGGCTGCCGCCCGGGCTGGTGCTGGGATATTTCGATGATCCGGCCAACGACCCCAATGCGGTGGAGCTCCTGAAGTCGTATCACTCGGTCATCAACGGCATCATTCCATTCTGGTATACGGTGGACCCGAGCGGCACCGTGACCGGGAACACCGATCCGGCCGTGCTGGCCTACGCTCACCAACAGCACTGGTACACGCTTGCACTTGTCCGCAATATGGCCGGCGCATCGGTGTTCGGTCCGCTGTTGGCCAGTGCCGCTGCCCAGGCGCGCGCCATATCTCAGATGCTCAGTCTGGTGCAGACATACGGCTACAGCGGAGTCAATCTGGACTGGGAGGGCATAGCGCCTGCGGATCGAAACGCGTTCAGTGCTTTTGTGGCGGAACTGGCCAAGACCTTTCACGCCCACCATTATTACGTGACGCTCTCGATTCCGGCCGAGACCCAGAACGAGCCGTCCAATGGATGGACCGGCGCTTATGATTACACGGCGCTGGGGCGCTCGGCGGATCTTCTCATCTTAATGGCCTACGACGAACACAATGCGTCGTCATCCGCAGGACCGATAGCAGCCAGCAACTGGGTGCGCTCCGTACTGTCCTATGCAATTTCGACAGTGCCACCGGGGAAGATTGTCCTGGGTGTTCCCGGCTACGGATACGACTGGTCCGCCGCCGGCACCATGGCACTCTCGTGGCAGCAGGCCGAGAACCTGGCCCAGCAGTACCATCAGTCGACCAGTGGCGGACACTTCACATATGTGGCCGGCGGGCAGGTGCACACGGTATGGTTTGAAAACGCCGCCAGCCTTCTGAAGAATCTGACTCTGGCGGCGGGATATGAGGTTCGCGGCATGGCGTTGTGGCGGCTTGGCATCGAGGACCCGAAATTGTGGGCTCTGATCCAGTGACAAAAAGACGCGCATAAACGCGCATTCCCGGATGCGGACTCACATACGGCTTGCGGCCGTGCATGGATTTGCCCAAAACAGCCCAAAAAGCTCTTGGCGAAGGCATTCGAAGTGAGTATAGTAAGCGTTACGTCCCGCCGCACGAACGCTGTGAAAACAGTCTGCGGCGGGGAATCGAATCCCGGTCCTTGACAACTGGTCAGCGTGTTCAACAAGCACCAACGTTCCCACACGTC
>JBMFXK010000017.1:0-9449 GCA_049964315.1 Clostridia bacterium
ATGGCCGCGTGCGAGGTCATGCCGCCACGGCTCGTGAGCACCCCCTGGGCGGCGACGAGGCCGTGGATGTCGTCGGGCGTGGTCTCCGGCCGGACCAGGATGACCTTCTCGCCCGCGCTGCCGCGGCGCTCGGCCTCATCCGCATCAAACACAACCACGCCGGCGGCAGCGCCGGGGGACGCGGGTAGCCCGCGCGCAATCTCATCCACACGCGCACCGGGATCGATCTGGCGGTACAGGAGCTGTCGCACCTGTTCCGCGTCCTGCCGGGCCACCGCCTCCTCGCGGGTCAGGATCCCCTCGTCGACGAGATCCACGGCAATCTTGACCGCGGCCCGGGCGGTGCGTTTGGCGCCCCGCGTCTGCAGGACGAACAGGCGCTCGCGCTCGACCGTGAACTCGATGTCCTGCACGTCGCGGTAGTGCCGCTCAAGGAGATGGCAGGTGTCGGTCAGTTCCTGGTAGGTGCGCGGGAGCACCTGAGCCATCTCTGAGATGGGGCGTGGGGTGCGGATGCCGGCCACCACGTCCTCCCCCTGGGCGTTGGTCAGGAATTCCCCGTACAGGCCGGGGGCGCCGGTGTTGGGATCGCGGGTGAAGAGAACGCCGGTGCCCGAGGTGTCGCCCATGTTGCCGAACGCCATCATCTGGACGTTGACGGCGGTGCCCAGCGTTTCGGGAATCTTGTTGATGCGCCGGTACACCTGTGCGCGCGGATTGTTCCAGGAGTCAAACACGGCTCGGATGGCCAGTGCCAGCTGGCGCTTAGGATCTTCCGGAAAATCCTCCCCGGTGGCCTCGTGCACAACCGCCAGGTAGCGGTCAATCACGGTCATCAGGCCGTTTTCGTCCAGCTTCTGGTCCTCGACCACGCCCGCCTCGTCCTTCACCTTCTGCAGCACGGCCTCGAAACGGTCGTGGTCCATGCGGAGGACGACATTGCCAAACATCTGGATGAAGCGCCGGAAGCTGTCCAGCGCAAACCGCCGGTTCTCGGTGAGGCGCCCGAGGCCTTCGGCCGTCTCGCGGTTCAGTCCCAGATTCAGCACCGTGTCCATCATACCCGGCATGGAGATGGGTGCACCGGAGCGGACGGACACCAGAAGCGGATTGTGCGGGTCGCCCAGCACCTTGTTCACCCGCTGCTCGAGACCCGCGAGGTGCTCGGTCACCTCGGTCAGGAGACCTTCGGGAAAGTCATTCTGGGCCTGGTAGGCGATGCAGGCCTCTGTCGTGATGGTAAAGCCAGGCGGTACGGGGAGCCCGATCCGGCTCATCTCGGACAGGCCGGCGCCCTTGCCGCCGAGCTTGTTGCGGTCGTCCTTCGATCCTTCCTCGAAATAGAACACGTATCGGCTCATACCGCACGTCCTTCCTGCTGCACGATTTCCAGCACCCGGCTGGCGGTTTCCTCCACGGCGTGGTTGGTGACGTCCACCACCGGGCAACCCAGCCGCTGATACACGTCGAACGCATAATCAAGTTCGGCCCGGATGCGCTCCGGGTTCGCATAGGGAGAGCCCGACGACAGCCCAATCGCCTTCAGGCGCTGGAGGCGAATACTGGACAGCATGTCCGGGTCGATCACGAGCCCCACGCATTTCTTGCGCCCCACCTTGAACACCTCGGCCGGAACCGGCACTTCCGGCACCAACGGGATGTTGGCCACCTTCAGGCGGTGGTTGGCCAGATACAGCGAGACGGGGGTCTTGGAGGTACGCGAGACGCCCAGAATCACGACGTCCGCCTGCAGGACCCCGGCGGGGTCCTTGCCGTCGTCGTATTTGACGGCAAACTCCACCGCCTCCACCCGGTCAAAGTATTCGCGGTCCAGGCGGTGGGAAAGGCCCGGCACCAGCTGAGGCTCCCGGTGCAGTGCCTCGGCCAGCGCCTCCAGCACCGGCCCCATGAGGTCGATGTGCCGCACGCCGGCCTCCTCGGCCCTCGCGTGCAGACACTCGCGAAGCTCCGGCCGCACCAGCGTGTAGACGATGAGCGATGGGGGCTGGGATTGAGCCTGGGCCACGGCCGCGTGGACAGCGTCCTCGTTGCCGACGTGCGGCACGCGTACAACGCGAATGCCGCCCACGTCCCCGTCAAACTGGATCGCGGCCCCCCGCACAACCTGCTCGGCCGTCTCCCCGAGGGAATCGGACACCACAAACACGGTTGCCAGCATGTCAGGCCTTTCCCCTCTCTCCGGTAATCCGACTCAAATCCGCCCCGCGGCCCAGAAACTCCCCCACGGCGGCGAGAAGCCCGAGGCGCCTTTGCCGCACCACCGGATCGGGGTCCATGACCAACACCCGGTCGAAGAAATCCGCCACCGGTTCATAAAGGGCCGTTACCCGGTCCCAGTAACGCCGGTCGCCCGCATCGCCCTGGTCCTCAGCCAGCGCCTGTGCCAGGGCCGCATGCAGCGCCGCCTCGTCGGGCTGCGGATACTGGTCGTGGAGATGGGGCGCAACGCCGGCCGTGAGGTTCTTGACCCGCTTGAACGTGACGGCCATGGCGTCGAAATCTCCCTCCGCGATGCGCCGCGTGAGCTCGTCCAAGCGGGCCTTCAACGTGCCCCAGGGCGCCTCGCCGTGCAAGACCGCGTCCACCACGTCGGTACGCGCGCGGGCTGTCAGATAGCCGCGGAGGCGGGCGCGCAGAAATTCCAAAAGGGCATCCACGAGCCCCAAGTCGTGCGCCTCCCACACGGAGAAGGCGACAGCCAGCAGCTCACGCACCTGGACCGCAGCCAGCTCACCCTCCATGAGGAGCCGGGCGAGGCCGAGCCCCTGACGGCGAAACCCGAACGGATCTTCCGATCCGGTGGGGAGAAGTCCGCGCGCTTGCATTCCCGCCAGCGTATCAAGCCGGTCGACCAGGGCGAGCGCCTGCGAAACCACCCCGTCGGGCAGATCGTCATCCGGTCCCGCCGGATGGTACTGCCCCCGCAGGGCGTCCGCCACCGCAGGTGGTTCCCCTTGTATAACGGCGTAAACCCCGCCCATGGTGCCTTGGAGCTCCGGGAATTCGCCCACGACATGCGTGAGCAGATCCGTTTTGGCCAGCGCGGCCGCCCGCAGAAGATCCGCGCGGGCGCCTTCCGACAATCCGAGCGGCGCCGCCAGCGCTCCCGCTATCTCCTCCATCCGGCGCCGCTTGTCGCCCAGCGTGCCCAGCGCCTGGTGAAACACCACCCGATCCAGATCCGCCACCCGGGACTCAAGCCGCACGCCCAAGTCCTCGTCGTAGAAGAAGCGGGCGTCGGCCAGGCGCGCCGACAACACTTTCTCGTTGCCCCGTATGACCCCGGAGAGGTCTATGCCCTCACCGTTGCGCACGCCGACGAAGGCATGGTGCAGGGTGTTGGGTCCGCTCATCACCGGGAAGTAGCGCTGGTGATGGACCATGGCCGTCTCCAGGATCTCGGCCGGCACCGTGAGGGCGGCGGCGTCAAACGTCCCGCGGAACGGCACCGGCCATTCCACCAGGTCCGCCACCTCATCCAGGAGTCCGGGATAGAGCGCCAGGGTCCCGTGGACCTCCCCGGCCAGCTCCACACCGCGCTCCCGGATCCGGCGCGTCCGATCCGCGTGGTGCAGCTCGACATGACGCGCCTTAAGCTCCTCGGAATAGGTCCGGGCGTGGGCGATGGCAAACGGGCCCGGATAATCGGTGCGGTTGCCGTAGCTGGTGCGGTCCGCCCTCAGCCCGAAGGCGGTCACCGGCAGCACGGCGTCGTCCAGAAGCGCGACGAGCCAGCGCACGGGCCGGATAAAGCGGGTGTCGTCGTTCGCCCAGCGCATGTTGCGCGCCGGATGCAGCGACGCCATCGCCTCTTCCAGCAGCGCCGGCAGCAGTTCCTCCACCGCGGTCTCGGGCTCGTCCACCGTCGCCACCACGTAGCCGGCATCCGTGCCCTCGCCCACCTCCAGCGCTGCCACCGGAATACCCAGGCGGCGGGCAAAGCCCTCGGCCGCGGGGGTGTAGGCGCCGTCCGAGCCGCGGGCCCGCTCCAGCGGCGGCCCCTTCACCCGCCGCCGCGCGGCCTGCTGGCGCTCTGCCACGCGGCCGTAAACCGCCAGCCGCCGCGGCGTCCCCGCCGCGTGCAGCTCCTCGGACGGGAGCCGTCGGGACAGCAAGCCGGCGCGAACCGCGCTCCCCAGCTCATCGGTGAGCACGCCCAGATAGGCGGTGGGAATCTCCTCCACACCCATCTCCAGCAGAAAATGTCTCATGCCTCCACCGGCTCCTGGCTGGCGAGCCAACCCTGGGCGGCAAGGCGTGCCAGAGCCCGCAGGCGGCCCACGTATCCCTGGCGGTCGGTCACGGAGATGCCGCCGCGCGCGTCCATGACATTAAACAGGTGGGAGGCTTTGAGGAGGTATTCATAGCCCGGAAGCACGAGGTGCTCGTCCAAGAGCCGCTGCGCCTCCGCCTCCGCATCGGCGAAGCGCGCCCGGAGCCTCTCGGGATCCGCGGTCTGAAACGCATAGGTCGACTGCTCAAACTCATTGCGGCGCCACAGCTTCTCGTAGGAAACGCCCGGCGCCCATTCCACGGACCAGATGTCGGGGGTGTCGTCCAGATAGCTGGTGAGGCGCTCGAGGCCGTAGGTGATCTCCGCCGCCGGGGGACGGCACTCGACGCCCCCCATCTGCTGAAAATAGGTGAACTGGGTCACCTCCATGCCGTCGAGCCATACTTCCCAGCCCAGCCCGAAGGCGCCGAGGCTCTCGGCGGCCCAGTTGTCTTCGACAAAGCGGACGTCGTGGCGGCGGCGGTCCAGCCCGAGCGCCTCCAGACTCTCCAGATATTGGTCGATGACATCGTGCGGGGCAGGCTTCAGCATCACCTGGAGCTGGAAGTGCTGGAACAGCCGGTTGGGGTTGTCGCCGTAGCGCGCGTCGACCGGCCGCCGGCACGGCTCGACGTAGGCCACCCGCCAGGGCTCCGGACCGAGAGCATGAAAGAAGGTGAGCGGATTCATGGTGCCGGCGCCTTTTTCCACGTCATACGACTGCCCGACGAGGCAGCCCCGCCCGCTCCAGAAATCTTCCAGCCGGCGGATCACCTCCTGAATGGTCACGATGGATCTCCTTCCTCAACATCCGGAACACTGGGAACATCAAGGCGAAAAATAGGTTCGGACACCTGCTCCCAGAACCGGAACGCCCGCGGCATCCGCCCCAGGTGGTACACCAGGTAGTCCCTGGCCTGGCGCTCCAGCCCCTCCATAACCGAGCGGCTCCCCACCAGGGTGCCGAGGCGCTCCCCGCTGAGCGTCCCGGCGCGGCGCAGCCAGGACAGCGCGGCCGTCGACAGGTCGGTGTCTTCGGGACCGCGGCAGCGGCTGCAGACCGGCCCCGCCGAGGTTCGAAAGCCCGCCTGCTGCGCATCCGCCATCGAGGCTCCGCAGACGCTGCACACGGAAAAGTCGGGCGCAAAGCCTGCCTGGCGCATCAGGTGCCAGAACCCCGCCAGGAATACGGCGGCCGGCGGGCGCCCCTCCTCCAGTGCGGAAAATGCCTCCACCACCAGCTGAAACGCGGGCGGGGCCGCGTCGTGTTCGGACCACAGCTCGTCCAGCATGTCGGCCAGCATGGCAGCGCGGGCCGTCCGCTCCAGAGTCTGGCGGATGCGCGGGTAGTGGCGCACCGCATCGGCTGACGTCACCGTGTAGAGAGTGGAGCGCCCCTGAAAGACGGTCATCTCCGTCAGCGTCAGCGGCTGCACGCCGGCCGCCAGGTGGCTGCGGCTGGAGCGCACGCCGCGCGCGACCGCGGAAAACTTCCCCTGCTCGCGCCCGAAGGCCACCAGCAGCGCGTCATGGTCCCGGTAGACCCGGTGGCGCAGCACCAGGACCGTGTCGCGAAATTCCGGCATCAGCCGGATCCTCGCGAATGGAGCCCGAACCGTCGGAGCCAGTCCTCCCGGTCGCGCCATCCCTTTTCGGCCTTCACCCAGATCTCGAGAAATACCTGATGGCCGAAATACTCCTCGAGGTCAAGGCGTGCGCGGCGGCCAATCTCGCGGCTCATGCGCCCGCCTTCTCCCACCAGGATGCCGCGCTGACTCTCGCGCTCCACGTACAGCGTGGCCCGGATGTAGGTGAGGTCGGGTCGGCGCGCCACCTTCTCATCCACCACCACCGCCACCGCGTGCGGCACCTCGTCACGCGTGAGTTCCAGCACCTTCTCGCGTACGACTTCCGCAATGTAAAAATCTTCAGCCTGGTCCGTGACCTGGTCGGCGTCAAACAGCTGGGGACCCTCGGGCAGTGCGCGCAGTGCCTCCTCCAGGAGGTCGTCCACACCCTCTCCGGTGAGGGCTGAGATCGGGTACACCGCGGCGTACGGAAAAAGCGTCCGGAAGGAGGCTGCCTTGAGGCGCCAGTCGTCCACACGGTCCACCTTGTTGGCGACCAGCCACACGGGCGCATCATACCGCTGCAAAGAGGACGCCACCCACTGCTCCTCGGGCCCGGGCTCACGCGTGAGATCCACCACGTGCCAGATGTAGTCAACGTCCAGGGCAGACAGCTGGGCCGTGCGCACCATCGCCGCGCCCAGCTTGGTCCGCGGACGATGGATGCCGGGCGTGTCGACCAAGACCAGCTGCGCATCGTCCGTCGTGACAATGGCGCGGATGCGGGTGCGGGTGGTCTGGGGTTTCGGACTGACGGCCGCCACCCGGCTCCCGGCCAGACGATTCACCAGGGTCGACTTGCCGACGTTGGGCCGCCCCAAAAGCGCCACAAACCCGCTTTTATACATCATGCCGGAGATTCTTGGGCCCGAAGCTGAAGGGCAGGAGGGCGTCCAGGCTGTGAAGGCTCGCCGGGCCGGTTTCCCCGGCGACCAGCACCGGCAGCTCAGGGTTGAATTCGGACAGCACTTGACGGCAGGCACCGCAGGGCGGTGCCGGCGGGTCTCCCCGGCTCGCCACCGCGATGGCCAGGAGCTCACGATGTCCCGCGCTCAGGGCGGCCGCTACCGCGGCCCGCTCGGCGCAGAGGGATACGGGATAGGCGGCGTTTTCGATGTTGGCGGCCGCGATCACGTGCCCGCCCTGCACCAGCAGCGCCGCGCCCACCGGATAGCCGGAGTACGGGGAGTACGAGAGCCGCATGGCGCCGCGCGCGGCGGCGATGAGGCGCTCCGCTGTCTCCTCGTCGATTTCATAGCGTTCACTGGCCACGTGCTGCTGGCCTCCCTTATACTCAAACGTTCTCGGAGGGGCGCGCGGCCTGACCCGGGTCCTCGACCGGCACGCTCTTCAGCCGGACGCGCTTCACCCGCCGGCCGGTCACCACCGAGGCGGTAAGTTCCCAAGATCCCGAGCGGACGGTCTCCCCTTGGACCGGAGCCCGTCCTAACAAGTGTAGGATATATCCTCCGATCGTATCGACGTCCTCGGCCTCAAAATCAACGCCCCACTCGTCCCGGAGATCGTCCAGGGTCACCCGGCCGTCCACGTCGTACACCTCTCCGGGCGCGATCTCGCGAATCTCGGGTCCGTCGAGGTCGTACTCGTCATGGATCTCGCCAACGATCTCCTCCAGGAGGTCCTCAATCGTGACCAGGCCAGCCGTGCCGCCGTACTCGTCCAGGACAATCGCGATGTGGGTGTGTTCGCGCCGGAAGTCGCGCAGCACCTCGTCCACCTTCTTGCTCTCGGGTACGAAGTGAACCGGCCGGATCAGGGACTCGACGGGACTGTCCAGCGAACGATCATGCACATAGGCCAGGATGTCCCGCGCGTACAGCACCCCGACCACGTCATCCCGGGTCTGGCGGAAGACCGGCAGTCGCGAGTGACCGGCATGGATGAGAGCCTCCCAGGCTTCCCGCAGGGTCGCATGGAGCGGCACCGCATCCATGTCGATGCGGGGCACCATCACGTCCCGCACCGGCGTGTCACCCAACTCGAAGATGCCCTGGATCATCTGCCGCTCCTCGGCCTCCAGGACGCCCTCCTGTTCCCCGACGTCCACCAGCGTCCGGATCTCCTCTTCAGTCAGGAGCCGGCCCCCTTCGGCGTGAACCCCGAAGAGGCGCAGCACCCCTACGGCCACGGCGGTGAACACCCGCACGACGGGGGTGAAGATGACCATGGAGGTAAGCAGGAAGCGGGCCAGTCGGATGGCGACCCGGTCGGGATGGTGGGCGGCGTATGTCTTGGGCGTGATCTCCGCCACCAGGAGGACCACGACTGTCATCACCACCGTGCTGATGATGATGCCGGTCGCCCCGTAAAGCTTGAAGAAGAGACCCGTGGCCACGGCGGATGCGGCCACATTGGCGAGATTGTTGCCTACCAGCACGGTGCCGAGGATGCGGTTCGGCTCCTGGCTCATCATCTCGAGGGTACGACCGTGCGGCACGCCCTCTTCCGCCAGCTTGTGCGCGCGGCCGCGCGAGAGCGCCATCATCGCGGTCTCGGCCATGGAGTATAGGCTGGAGAAGAGGAGCAGCACCAACACGCCGAGAGCCGCCCGCCAGAGGACGCTCACCTGCTGCTCGCTCCCTTCCTGGGATACCCTGTCACGGTTTCCAGTGTCTCACATTCGCCGCCGGGGCTCATCCGGCGCCGCCTCGGCCTGCCTGCTGACCAATGTCGCCCGGCCGGTCGCAAGACCAATGCCCACCACGGCGCACCACACCACCACCATGACGCCGAACGCGAACGGTCTTGTGTGTACGTACAGAGTCAGCGCCGACGGCATGGCCCTGAGCCGCGGCCCGAAAATCACGACAGCCACGCCCACCGCCGTCAGCGCCTCCACCAGGACCGCCGCCGCCACCACATCCTTGGCGATCTTGGCCAGCCGGTGCAGCCCGGGACTGGCGAGGTCCACCACCGCCTCCACCGCGGTATTGATGAGCTCGAGGGTCAATACCTCCCCCACCGCCAGGATGAGCACCGCCCATTTCCACCGCTGCAGGCCCATGACGATGCCCAATTCCACCGCCAGCGTGCCCACTGCCACATGGATGCGGAAGTTGCGCTGGGTGCGAAACGCCGCGCAAAGTCCCTCACCGGCAAAGCGGAACGCGCCTGCGAGAGTGGTCTCCCTCACGGCCGCGTCAGTCCCACCTGACTCAAGATGCCCTCGGCCGTGCGCATCATGATGGCCTCATCCGCCGGATCCTCATGGTCGAACCCCAGCAGGTGGAGCAGACCGTGCAGCGCCAGGAACCCCACCTCCCGCTCCATCGTGTGACCGAAGCGCTCAGCCTGCTCGGCTGCCCGCTCCACCGACACCACAATGTCACCCAGGAGATCCTGCCCGCCCGGCATCTCGTCGCCCTCCTGCTGCGAGAACGAGAGTACATCGGTGGGCTTGTCCTGCCCGCGATAGGCGCGATTCAACGCCTGGATCCCGGCGTCGTCCGTCAAGAGCACGCTCACCTCGCCCGAGGGGCGCAGCTCAGCCAGACCCGCGCTGAGAG
>JBMFXK010000017.1:9459-14981 GCA_049964315.1 Clostridia bacterium
GAGAGCCCGACGCACTGTCTCCTCCCAGGGGGCGTACGACACCTGCTGGCTTTCCACCCACACCTCCACCGCGGCGGCTCCTCTCAATTTCTTTCATCACCGGGTCGGGGTACTCCACGCGCTGATGAAACACTCCCGTGAGGATGCGCGTGAACGTGCGCGCAATCACGTCCAGATCTTTCAGGGTCAGGTCGGCGGAGTCCAACTGCCCGTCTTCCAGACGCTCCTTGATGATGCGCCGCACCACCGGCTCGATGCTCTCCGCGGTGGGGTTCTTCAGCGTCCGCGTGGTGGCCTCGCTGGCGTCGGCCAGCATCACGATGGCGGTCTCCTTGCTCTGCGGACGGGGACCGTCGTAGCGGAAGTCCGCCTCCTCCACCCCTTCCCCGGTATCGCGGTCCAGCGCCCGCTCGTAAAAGTAGCGGATGAGAGTGGTGCCGTGATGCTGGGCGATGAAGTCCTGGATGGCCCGGGGCAGACGATGCTCCTGCGCCAGCTCCAGACCATCGCGGACATGCGAAGAAATGATGAGCGCCGACAGGCTGGGCGACAGCTTGTCATGGGGGTTCTCGGCGCCGAACTGGTTGTCGATGAAGAAATAGGGGCGCTTGGTCTTGCCGATGTCATGGTAGATGGCGCCCACCCGGGCCAGGAGCGAGTTGCCCCCGACCGCTTCCGTGGCAGCCTCGGCCAGGTTGCCGACCAGGATGGCGTGCTGATAGGTGCCGGGCGCTTCGATCAACAGTTTGCGCAGGAGCGGCTGGTTGGGGTTGGTAAGCTCGATGAGGCGCATGGCGGTGATGACGCCAAACGGCGCCTCCAGGAAAGGCGCCACCCCCACGGCCAGCATCGACGCGATGCCTCCGTCCACAAAAGCCCAGGCGAGCTGCTGCCAGACCGGCAGGTCCAGGACGGACAGGCCCTCGATGAAGTCCAGCCCGAGCAGCGTCACCAGATTCACCACGCCCACCAGGAGCGCCACCCGCACCACGTCATAGCGGGCCGAGAGCCGCAGCACGCCCACCACACCCGCCACCCCGCCGAAGAACGAGACCAGGCCCGTGGTGAGATCGGTGCCGGACAGGATGCCGGTGGAAAACGCCAGCACGCCCGCCGCCACGATGGCAAGCCCGGGATCCACCAGGGCGGCCAGCATGACCGCCGCCGCCGGCACGATGACAAAGTCGGCTCCGGGCAGTCCGAGGGTTTCGGCCGCCAGGAGGCCCGCCACGGTCAGGATGCCGGTGATGAGCAGCTGGGGCGTCCGCTGCAGATCCCCGCGCCGGAATTCGTAAAGGTATCCGCCCAGCACCGCCACCACGGCCAGGCCAAACAGGAGCCCGCCTGCCGCCGGACCGGGATCGAAGCCCTGGTTCAACAGGCCCAGCTCCTGCAGCAGATCGTACTGCTGCGGCGTGACCACGTCGTTCTTGGTCAACACACGGGTGCCCTTCAGCACCCGCACCAACGGCACCGAGTTGGCCGCCTGGTTCCGCCGCTCATTGGTCAGCGCGACGTCGGGGAAGCTGTTGGGACGCAGCAGCGTGCTGGCCAGGTCGGTGACAAACAGCCGCAGGCCGGGATCGGCTTCAGCAATCGCGGCCGCGCTGGCAATGTAGCCCTTGGCAATGTCCACCGATGTACTGCGGACCCCGCCGGAAAGCGCCCCCTGCAGGATCAGGGCCACGCTGCGCTGCAGGCTGTCCTGGGCGCCGGGCGCCAGCTGCAGCACCTCGGCCCACACCGAGGTGGGAACGCCCAGCGGTATCAGGCCAGCGGCTTCGTTGGCGCGGGCAGAGAGCGGGACGACGCTGTCGGTCGAGAGCTCGGAGATGGTCTGGAAGTCGTCTGCGAGTGTTCGCTGCGCCTGGGCCAGCACCTTCGGATCGGTGACGTAGACGACGGGCACCCGGCTGGCGGCCAGGCGCCGTGCACGGTCGGTGGCGGCATAGTCCACCACGTTGAACGGCGCGTAGACCGACCGCGGCGCGGTGTCGCCTACCTGCACGCTGACTCGCTGACTGTAGAGGCTGGCGGCGAAGATGATGCCGACCGAGATCCAGACCCCCGCCGCAATCACGAGCGCCCGCAGGACGTGGGGGGCGATCCGGTCCCCCATGCGGCCGAAAGTCAGCCGCCGCGTCTCACGCGTCATGCGCGGCGGCCTTTTCCTCGGCCGCCTCGTACGCGGCCACAATCGTCTGCACGAGCGGGTGCCGCACCACGTCGCGCTGACCCAGCCGGACCACCTCAATCTCCGGCAGTCCTTCCAAGATGTCGGCGGCGCGCCGCAAACCCGAATTCACGCCGACCGGGAGGTCCACCTGGGTGATGTCGCCCGTCACAACCACCCGGGTGCCACGCCCCAGCCGGGTCAGGAACATTTTCATCTGTTCATGGGTGGTGTTCTGGGCCTCATCCAGAATGACAAAACTATTGGACAGGGTACGCCCGCGCATGTAGGCCAGGGGCGCGACCTCGATGATGCCGCGATCGCGGTAACGGTCGACGGCCTCAAGCCCCAGCATCTCGAACAGCGCGTCGTACAGCGGCCGCAGATAGGGGTCCACCTTGTCCTGCAGGTCTCCCGGCAAAAAGCCCAGCTTCTCCCCCGCCTCTACGGCCGGACGGGTCAACACCAGGCGGTCGACGTCCTTCGCCTTCAGCGCCGCCACCGCAATCGCCATGGCCAGAAACGTCTTGCCGGTTCCCGCGGGTCCGATGCCAAACACCAGGGGGTTCTGCCGCATGGCGCGCAGATAGCGGGCCTGTCCCACGGTTTCGGGGCGGACGGTGCGTCCCCGGAAGGTGGTGAGGACACCGTCGGCCAGCAGGCTGCGAAACTCCTCCTCATGCCCCTGCTCGACCGCAGACAGGGCCTGATCCACCGTCTCCCGCCTGATCTCCACGCCGTTCTCAGCCCATTCGGCCAGGAGGTCCAGCACCCGGCGGGCACTTTTCGCAGACGCCTCCTCACCCTGGATCCCGACAACGTTGCCCCGCGCAGTGAGCCGGACCGACAGGGCCCGTTCGATCTGCTTCAGGTGAGCGTCATTGCGCCCTACCAGCTGACTCGCGGCACGGTTGTCGGCAATCACCCATTGGTCCGGATCCGGCAATCACGTTCCCCCTCCGGCCGGCGCGTTCGGCTCGGCGATGTTCTCCTGCACCACAGCCTCGACGTCCACCGTGACGGCTCGCCGGCTCGTCGTGGCCCGAACAGACTCCTTGACCAGGCGAGCACCGGGCCGGAATCGTTTGGAGAGCTCCTTCATAGCCCGTTCCTGAGCCAGTCGGGCAGCCTCCTTGGGATTCAGGCGGCGGGTCTTTGCAATTGCCTCATTATATACCACGGTCACCAGGTACGCGGGCAGCCGTACGCCACGCCAGACGAGGCGTTCAGAGCGTGAAAAGATGACGTAGTGGCTGTAGGGGAGCGGTCCGAAGCCGCCCGTCAGCATCGACCAGGAGCCGACTTCGAGCCAGGTGCGGGTGGTCGAGTTTCCGGTCCTCACCTCGTAATGTTCGGTCAGCGGAATGGTGACCCGGGCGGAGAGTTGGACGTCGGCCAGCACCGAACCGGCCGCGATGGCCGTGGCCGGGGCGCCGGCCTTGGCGTTGTCACCGGGCGGCACCACTATCTGGCCCAGGATCAGCACGGCGCCCTGCTTTACCTGGTCGCCGGGCGCCACCACCGCCTGGCCGGCGTAGACGTCCACGGCGCGCACGGTCCCTGCGGTGGCGGCCACCAGGCGGCTCACATGGGTGGGGCGTACGGGCGGCTTCACCTGGTGGATGCGGATGAGGACGAGCCCTCCGTATATGTTCACGCCCACCCACGAGAGACCCGGCACGTCCGCCAGCACCTGGTGCTCCACGTCGGACACGTTGATGCGCCCCCGCAGCGCGCCGGGATAAACGCCCGCCCGTGCCGCTGCCGTCAGCACGGGCCGTTCCAGGGCTGTACCGGCGTCGGGCGCGTCCACGACGTAAATCCGGGCGGCGAAACTGCCGGCTACGGCCGCCGCCGTGAGGATGCCGATGATGAGGGCGGGCCGCCGTCCGACACGGCGAAGCCATCTCAACAGCCCGAAGCGCCCGATTATCCGCGGTCGGGCGTGAAAGCGGTGCAGGGTGCGATGGAACTGCACCCGGCGCTCGGTCGGAAACGTGGCGATGAATCCGTCCGCCGTGCGTCTCAGATTCCAAAGCGGAACGCCCGCCGCCACGAGTGCGGTGATGACCGCGCTGGCCCGGCGCGTTCGGATGAGGACCCGGATTGAACCGGTAATGAGAGCGCGCCAGCGGAACCCGCCTCTCACGACGCCCCCACGTGAAACTGAATGGCGCGGATGATGCCGGTCACCAGGATCTCCTCGCGGTCAATCGCTCCCACCACGAAGTCCTGGCCGCGCACTTCGAGGCGGCCTTTAGGCAGCCGGATTACGACCAGACCGGGTTCGTAGCGCATGAGGCCCCGATGGTTGGAAAGCCGGAGCTGCAGGTGCCCGACCGTCTCCAGCCGTGGGATGTCAAGCAGCGCGTCGGGCGGAAGATCAAGCCACTGAAGCGCCCGTCGTCCGAAGTTGCGCGCCACGTGCTCTCACCGCCGTTTCTCGTCGTCTCGCCTGATTCCCTTAGACTCGGCAGGGAGCGGGGCACTTGCCCCCGGCATCCACCGCAGTCCGTGCGGCTGCCGTCTGGCCTGCGCCGCAGATACGCCCGCACCCTGCCCCATGGTATGTCTCGCCAGCAACAAGCATGTCCGGCGGCGAGAGGACGGCCGGGGCGGAAGCAGGAAGGCGGGGACGCGTGCCGAAGCGATCGCGTCGGAGGCGAGCCAATGGCGATCCACGCGGTCCGCATCATGTCGGCCGACGACTACCGCAAACTCCAGGCCCAGGACGCGATCGTGGCTGACTTGAGGCTGCCGCTTGACTATCTGCAGGGCCATCTGGAGGGGGCGGTGTCGCTGCCGGGCACCCGCTATCACCTCCGCTACCAGCTGGCGGAGATTGGCACGGAGCGTCCGTTAATCCTGATCGCCCAGGCGCCGGTAGACATCGATCCCTTCATCCACGAAGCCGAGGCGGCGGGAGCCCAGGTCACGGGCATCCTGACCGGCGCCCCGCGTGGGTGGCAGGCGCGCGGCCTTCCCGTGCTGGCCTGGAGCGCAGTCGTGCCGGCCGCGCTGGGGGAGTGGGCCGGCCCGACCCCGACCCTCGTGGATCTGGGAGAGCCGGAGGAAGAATCGTCCGCCGACTGGCCCAATCCACGCCGCCTGCCACTGTCCGGCTGGACGCGTGAGACCGTGGAGGAGCTGGCGCAGGGGCCGACCATCCTGCTGGGGGTGACCGCCCGCCTTCGCTATGCGGCGATCCGCCTGTTTGAAGGCGGCGCCCGGCACGTTTATTTCGGCCAGACGACAAGGTCCAGCACCGGGTCCGCGCCCGTCCACTGAATCTGGGTCTGCTGACCGAACCGCCCGGTCTCGAGATTGAACCACACCCCGCCGAGTGCCT
>JBMFXK010000018.1:0-14891 GCA_049964315.1 Clostridia bacterium
CCCCAGGGCAGCGGTCAGCAGCATCAGCGCCACGACCGCCAGGTACGGAAAGTCGGGCCCCCAGAGCAGCCGCCCCATGGCGCCGAGGCCGCCGTAGCCGACGGGCGCCGAGGCCGCTGCCGGCGCGCCGGTGACGCGTACCGCGACCCCCGCCAGAAGCGCCCCGCCGACGATGGCCAGAAAGGCGGCCAGGCCGCGCTGGGCGACCAGGGTCTCCGCCGGATCGTGATCGTCTTTCCCGGCCGTCAGCAGCGTCACCACAAACAAGAACAACACCATGATGGCGCCCGCGTAGACGATGACCTGAGCGGCCGCCAGAAACTCGGCTTGAAGAACCAGATAGAAAATGGCCAGTGTCACCACGTGACCAATCAGCGCGAGGGCGCTGTGCACGGGATGCTTCGCCACCACGACAGCCAGTGCAAAGCCAAGAGCCATGACCGCCAGGATGATGAATCCGACCACCAACGCCCATCCCCCCCTTCAGTCCTATCGGCTACCGGCGCACCGGCGGCGACATGAGTTCCTCTTTCTTGGCAATCATGCTCTCGCGGTCGTACGCCGCCAGTTCGTTGAACGGGGTGAGCCGAACGGCGTTCGTCGGGCACGCCTCCTCGCACATTCCACAGAAGATGCAGCGGATGAGGTCCACCTCGTAATCGACCGCGTAGCGCTCGGTCCAGGATACCGTGCGGTCGCCGTCCGCCCCGGCAGCCACCACCCGGATGGCATGGGCCGGGCATACGGCCTCGCACAGCCCGCATCCCACGCACAGTTCATGGCCGTCGTCGTCCACCGCCAGCATGTGCTTGCCCCGATACCGCGGAGCCAGTTCGCGCCGCTTCTCCGGATAGGGATAGGTATCACGCGGCTCCTTCAACATCGAGAGCGTGGTCTTCAGTCCCGACGCGATTCCCTTCAGAGCGTCCAGCATCGGCGTCCTCCCTTCTCCCATCGGGTCTTTCCTAGATGACTCCGGTGGCAAATGCGGCCGTGCCCAGGAAGTACACGAACGCGATTGGCAGCAGCACCTTCCACCCGAAATCCATCAGGCGATCGTAGCGAAACCGCGGCAGCGTCGCCCGCACCCAGATAAACACCATCAGGAAGGCGCCGACCTTGAGCACGAACCAGATGATGGGGGGTAGGAACGAAAAGCCCAACCACCCACCGAAGAACAGCGTCACGGCAAGGCCGGAGGCGGTGATCATGTTGATGTACTCGGCGATGTAGTACATCGCAAACCGCATGCCCGAATACTCGGTGTGGTACCCCGCCACCAGCTCCGACTCCGCCTCCGGCAGGTCAAACGGCGTCCGGTTGGTCTCCGCCATGGTGGTGATGAAGAAGATCAGGAACGGCACGATCTGCGGGATGAAGAGCCACATATGGTGCTGGCCCTGCCACTGCACGATCTTCTCCAGGTTGGCGGTCCCCGTCATGATCAGGACTCCCATGACCGAGAGTCCCATCGCCAGCTCGTAGGAGATGACCTGGGCCGTTGACCGGATGCCGCCGAGCAGCGAATACTTGTTCTGCGAGGACCACCCGCCCAGCACGATCCCGTATACCCCGAGCGAGCTGAACGCGAAGGCGTACAGGAGGCCCACCGAGGGGTTCGCAATGTCGAGACTGATGCTGAGGCCGAAGAGGTGAAGCGGCGCTCCGAAAGGGATCACCGCGTCGACGGCCAGCGCCGCCGTCAGCGCCACCACCGGCGCCATGCGAAACACCAGCGGGTCGGCCGAGGCCGGCATCAGGTCCTCTTTGGTCATCATCTTGATTCCGTCCGCCACGGGCTGCAGGAGGCCGGCCGGACCCACCCGGTTGGGACCTAGGCGCAGCTGGAAGAACCCCAGCATGCGCCGCTCCAGCAGCATCGTGTACGCAAACCCGCCCATCAGGATTCCGATCAGGAGCACGATCTTTACGACCAGGATGACGATCTGCAGTGTCACCGGCTCGCCACCTCTTCCACCGCCCGTATCTGAACCGCTGTGTCGGGCAGACGGTTTACGGGCGCTCCTTCCAGTCCCCAAGGGACAAACACACGGCCGCGCGGGATCCGGGCGTCTCCCCGCACACCCATCCGGAAGCTGCGCTCGCCGGATCCTATCTCGATCACCCCGGAGTCGCCCGACACCCCCACGCGCTTCAGATCATCGGGATGGAGACGCACCGGGTTTTCTTCCCGTGTCCGTTCCGCCACCTCGCTGGGTGCGTGCGTCAGGGCAACGTCGAAGCCCGTCACCAGTTGGAAGCCCTCCGCGCTGGGATCTGCCGCCGGGGGCCGCTCTATCGCCGACACCTTGAGGTCCAGCGGAGGCAGCGGTACCCGATCGTCCACGGTTCCCTCGTAGGGATCCCACTCGTCGGCCTTCAGGAGCCCGGTGCCGAAGGCACGGGAGACGGCCTGCAGGATGGCGCGCGTCGGCCGCGCCTGTCCGGGGGCGCTGGCCGCACCTTTCGCGCTCTGCAGCCGTCCTTCCATGTTCACGTAAGTCCCCGGTTCCTCCGCCCAGGCAGCAGTCGGCAGGATGCCGGTCATAAGGTCGGCGCCCTCGGGCGGGAACACGCCGCCGAAGTACACCTCGGGGCAGCGTTCAAGAGCCCGGGCAGCCAGATCCCCGTCCGGAAAGTCTCGAATGGGGTCGGCGCCCCACAGCACCAGCGCCTGGATACGCCCTTCGGCAGCGTCCTCCAGGATGCGGCGGGTGGTCTCGAAGTCGCTCGGGATACCCACCCGCACGGCCGCAAGCCAGTTGCGAGCACCCGACGTCGGCAGGACGAACGTGGCGTGTTCGCCGCGCGCCCGCGCCAGCGCCGTGATCACACCGGACAGGGCAGGTTCCCGTCCGTCCCAGAGGATGGTGAGGGTGGCCGCCTCCAGCAGGTCCCGCCCGAGAGCCGCCAGCCGGTCATCGGCCGACTCAAGCTTCTCGGCGGCGCGGACGACGTCTTGATGGTCGCTGTGGGCGCGTAGCGCAGCGGCCAGGGAGGCCGCCATCGCACCGGGGGCGACAATCCATTCGTCGCCCGGCAGCGTGTCGCGCAGCAGATGCCTATCTCCGAGCGCCCTCACCTTGCACCCCATCTTGCGGACCTGCTCGCGCAGGCTCAGATGCACCACCGGCACCGCTTCATACGGGTCGGTGCCCAACAGCAGCACGGTGTCGGAGTGCTCCAGGTCCTGGAAGGTACCCAGCAGCGCCAGCGGCAGATCGGACTTCACAGGCTTCACAAGCCCCATTCGTGAAGTGCCAACCACCTCGTCCGCAAACCGGCGCAGTGCGTAATGGTCCTCGAGCATGTGGGAGCCGCCGCTCAAGATCGCCACAGCGTCGGCGCCGTGCCCGTCCACGACCGCCCGAAGCCGCTCACCCATAGCCTGGGAAGCGCGCCCCATGGGAACCGCGCTCCCGTCCAGCACGGCCTCGGTGAGTCGGCGCGGGTTGGCGCCGAAGTCATAGGTGAAGCGTCCATGGTCGCACAGCCAGCCCCACTGCCCGGGCGTCGGCCGCCCCTCAATCCGCACCACCTTGCCATCCCGGCCCGTCACCGAGCTCGGGCACCCGACCGGACACTGGCTGCAATACGTCTCCTCGCGTTCGATGTTCCAGGGGCGGGCTCGGAAATGATACGGCTCGGACAAGAGCGCCCCGACCGGGCACAGGTCGATGACATTGCCCGAAAACGGCGAGGTGACCGGGATGCCGGGCACGTTGGTGATGACCGTGTGCACGCCCCGGCCGTCCATCAGCAGCTGCTCCTCGCCAACGTACTCACCCATGAAGCGGACACAGCGCTGGCAGAGCACGCACCGTTCCTGGTCCACCAGAATGTAGGGGCTCACCGGGTACTCTTTGTGGCGCTGGATCTTGGATTCCTCAAACCGAGCCTGTCCAGCCCCGTAGCGAAACACGTAATCCTGGAGGAAGCATTCGCCGCCCTTGTCACACACCGGGCAGTCGAGCGGATGATTGATGAGCAGGAACTCGAGGATGCCCTTGCGGCCCTTTTCCGCCGCCTTGGACTGCGTATGCACCACCATGCCGTCAGCTGCGGTGGTCGTACACGCCGTCATCAGCTTCGGCATCTTCTCAATCTCCACCAGACAGATCCGGCAGGCTCCGAGAGACCCCAGGGCCTGGTGGTAGCAGTAGATGGGAATGTCGATGCCAACCGTGGCGGCGGCGTCCACCACCAGGGTGCCTTCCGGAACCGTGGCTTCGCGACCGTCAATAGTTAACCGTATCATAAAGCCTCGCTCCCAACGGACAGGTCCGCCCCGTGATGTGCTCCACAAACTCATCCCGGAAATTTTTGATGGCCGACACCATGAAGCCCACCGAAGCATCCCCGAGCGGGCAGAAGGCCTTGCCGTTAATGTTGTCGGCCACGTCGAGCAGCGTGTCCAGGTCGTCCAGCTCCCCCAGCCCGCCTTCCAGTCGATCCAGCACGTCGGTCATCCAGTAGGTGCCCTCACGGCAGGGCGTGCACTTGCCGCATGACTCGTCCCGGTAGAAGCGCACTACCCTAGCCACCGCGGCCACGATGCAGGTGCTGTCGTCCATCACGATGCAGCCGCCGGATCCGAGCATGGAACCCGCCTGCACCAGGGATTCATAGTCGATATGGGTATCAAGCTTGGACGCGGGCAGCATGGGCATGGAGGATCCGCCCGGAATCACGGCCTTCACCTTGTGGCCGGTGCGCACGCCGCCCGCCAGCTCGATCAGCTCGTTCAGCGTGAAGTCGAGCGGCACCTCGTAGTTCCCGGGCCGGTTGACGTGGCCCGAGATGGACATGATCTTGAGGCCCGGGCTCCGCTCAGTCCCCCACTGCCGGTACCATTCCGGTCCATTCAAGACCAGCGGCGGAAGGTTCGCCAGCGTCTCCACGTTGTTGACTACCGTGGGAAGCCCGTACACCCCGGACACGGCGGGAAACGGCGGCTTTAGGCGCGGGTTGCCGCGCTTGCCCTCGAGCGACTCCAAGAGCGCGCTCTCCTCCCCGCAGATATAGGCACCGGCCCCACGGTACACATACATGTGGTGCGAAAAGTCCGTGCCGAGGACGCGTTGCCCCAGATAGCCCTTGGTCGTCGCGTCGTCAATGGCCCGGCGCAGGATCTCATAGCCTCTCAGAAACTCGCCCCGGATATAGATGAAAGATTCCGGCGCCTTGGTGGCGTACGCGGAGATGAGCATACCCTCAATCAACTGGTGCGGGTTGTGCTCGATGAGCTCACGGTCCTTGAAGGTGCCGGGCTCCCCTTCATCCGCGTTGACCACGAGCGCCCGCGGCCGGCCATCCTTGGCCAGAAAGCTCCACTTGAGACCGGTGGGGAATCCGGCCCCGCCGCGACCCCGCAGTCCCGACGCTTTGACCATCTCCACCAGCGCATCGGGTTCGAACTCGGCCAGCGCCTTCTTAAGCCCCGCGTAACCCTCATGCTGCTCATACACCGCGAGCTCGCGGATGTTTTCCACATCCCGGTGGCGCAGGAGATAGTGCCGGTCGGGCCTACTCACGCTCGGCCACCTCCTCTTGCAGCAGGGTTTTGAACTCTGCCGGCGGCACCGGACCGACGTAACGCAGGTTCACCTGACAGGCCGGCGCCAGGTCGCAGGCGGCCAGACACTCGGCCTCCAGCAGGGTGTAGGCGCCGTCCGGCGTGGTCTGACCCACCCGTATGCCCAGGTCCTCCTCCAGGTTGTGGAGCAGCTCGTCGGAGCCGGCCAGCGCGCAGGACAGGCTCATGCACACGTGGATGGTGCGGCGGCCCGTGACCTCCGTGCGGTAGAGGGTGTAGAAGGACACCACAGACTCCACGTACTGGCGCGGCAGCTGGAGGTAGTGGGCGGCAGCGTCCAGCGCCTGGGGACGGAGCCAGCCTTCCGCCTCCTGCACCCGGTGCAAAAACGGCATCAGCGCCGACTGGGCGCGCGGGAACTCCGCCTTGGCCTTGGCCACCCAGCCGGCCCAGTCTGGATTCCACCCCTCCGGAAATCCGACGCGAATCTCTTCCGGCGTCACTTGTCCACATCCCCCAACACGATGTCCACCGTCCCGATGTTCACGATCACGTCCGCCACCAGACCCCCCCGGCAGAGATCCGGCAGCGACTGCAGATTGTAGAAGGACGGCGTGCGCGCCCGCCAGCGATACGGGCGCGGACCGCCGTCGGACACGAGGTAAAACCCCATTTCCCCGCGCGGCCCCTCCACCGCCTGGTACACCTCGCCCTTTGGGACCGGAAAGCCCTGACTGACCAGCTTGAACTGGTGGATGAGCGCCTCCATGTTGCCGTAAATCTCCTCCCGCGGCGGCAGCGCCACCTTGCGGTCGGCGGTCATATACGGCCCCTTGGGGGTGATCTTGGGCAGCACCTGCTTCAGGATCTCCAGCGACTGGTACATCTCCTCGATGCGCACCCACATGCGCGCGAACGAGTCACCTTCGGTGCGGGTTGGCACCTTAAAGTCAAACTCATCGTAGAAGCAGTAGGGCTCATCCTTGCGCAGGTCGCGGGTCGATCCGGTCGCGCGCAGCATCGGGCCGGTGATGGAGAGGCCGAGTGCCTGCTCGCGGGTCAGCATGCCGACGCCGCGCAGCCGGTCCTCGACCAGCGGGTTTTTCTCCACCAGCCCCCGGAAAGAGGTCATCCAGCGCGGGAAGTCGTCGATGAACGCCTGGCAGCGTTGATGGAAGCCTTCGGGCAGGTCGTAGGCGAGACCGCCGACCCGAAAATAGCTCGGGTTCATCCGCACCCCGGCGGTCGCCTCCACCAGGTCGAGGATAACCTCGCGTTCGCGAAAACAGTAAAAGAAGAGACTCATGGCGCCGAGGTCCATGACCGCGGTGCCGAGCCACACCAGATGGCTGGCGAGACGCGTCAGTTCGGAGAACAAAACGCGGATATACTGCGCCCGCTTCGGCACCTCCAGCCCCATCAACTTCTCCACGCCCAGCACGTAGGCCAGGTTGTTGCTCATGGGGGCCAGGTAGTCCATGCGATCCGTGAGCGTGGTCGCCTGCTGGTAGGTGTGGGTCTCCGCCGTCTTCTCAAAGCCGGTGTGCAGATACCCGACCACCGGCTGCGCGTCCACCACCTTCTCGCCGTCCAGCTCCAAGCGGACCCGGAGCACGCCGTGGGTGGCCGGGTGCTGGGGCCCGAGGTTGATGACCATGGTCTCGCGCGACAGTTCTGAACGGAGATCGCTCGGCGTTTCGATCGCCATCCTGTCACCTCCCCAATAACGGTCCGATGCTTGCTAATCCACCCGCGGTCCCGCAACCGGATAATCCTTGCGGAGCGGGTGGCCCTCCCAGTCGTCCGGCATGTAGATGCGCGTGAGGTTGGGATGGTTCTTGAACACGATGCCCATGAGGTCGTAGGCCTCCCGCTCCGACCAGTTCGCGCCCGGCCAGATGCGAGTCATGCTTTCCACCTCTTCGTTCAGCCCCACCATCGTCTTCACCCGCAGCCGCGCGTGGCGCTCCGGATTGTAGACGTGGTACACCACCTCGAAGCGCGGCCGGGCCGGAAACCAATCCACCCCGCAGACATCCAGCAGCAGCTCGTAGCCCTGGTCGTGCCGGAGCCACTCCATGAGCGCCACCAGCATCTCCCTCGGAGCCCGCACCGTGGGCTGGTCCACCGCCGGCACCACCTCGAGACTGCCCGGGAAGCGGGTGTTGAGCGCGTCCAGGATGCCCCCCTCGGTGATCACGCGCGCATGCCTCCACCCTGCTCCAGCTCCTGATACTTGGGCGGGATGCCCTGGGCAATCTTCTCCTGGATCTTGAGGATTCCGAAGATGAGTCCCTCCGGCGTCGGAGGGCATCCCGGCACGTACACGTCCACCGGCACCACGTGGTCGACGCCCTGCACGATGGCGTAGTTGTCGAACACGCCTCCGGACGAGGCGCAGGCGCCCATGGAGATGACCCATTTCGGCTCCGGCATCTGCTCCCAGATGGTCCGGAGCACCGGCGCCATCTTCTGACTCACCCGGCCGGCCACGATCATGAGGTCAGCCTGGCGAGGCGAGGCGCGGAACACCTCGGAGCCAAAACGCGCCAGGTCATAGCGGGAGTCGGTGGTGCTCATCATCTCGATGGCGCAGCAGGCCAGTCCGAAGGTGGCT
The DNA here is from genome assembly GCA_049964315.1 of Clostridia bacterium. Taxonomy (GTDB): domain Bacteria; phylum Bacillota; class Sulfobacillia; order Sulfobacillales; family JAIMBI01; genus JAKATP01. The sequence continues at coordinate 8,154 of JBMFXK010000018.1, forward strand.
GGCCATACGGACGATTTGCGCGCCCAGCGCACCATCTTGTCCACGCTGGTCAGCAGAATGCCTTTCTCCGCCTCGCGGCGAAGCGCCAGATCATGAACTTCCGTGGCCTGGTTCAGTCCCATTTGAATCCCCCCCGTCGCCACACGTACGCGAATCCGATAGCCAGCACGACCATGAAGAACATCGCCTTGACAAATCCTGCCGCGTGGAACGCCCGTATGCTGGTTGCCCAGGGGTAGATGGCCATCACGCTGACGTCAAAAATCAAAAACAGCATTGCGACCCGGTAAAATCGGACCGAAAAGTGGGAAACGGGGCGGTCCGGCAGGATGCCCGACTCGTAGGACTCGCGCTTGAGCCCGCCTGGTGCGCGTGGCCCAAACCGCTCGGATGAGAAGGAGATGGTCGCCGCCATCACCGCCGCGACGACAAGATACACCAGTATGGCCCCGTATCCGTTCACGGCAACTCCTCCCGGTCTTGACGCTCCGGTGCACCCGGACAGGGAACGGCGCGTGGCGTGCACATCGCCATCCTTGTTCCCTGTTTCACATACGCATTATACTCTTAGCTTACTTCGACTGCCTGCGTGTGTCCGACGAATCCCCCGCCCATTTGACAAGCTTGCGGAGCCGGTGCGCCACACCCGATTTGCCCAGCGGCGGATGCAGGGCGGCGCCGAGTTCTGCCAGCGTCCAGTCCGGGTGACGGATGCGCAGGCGGGCCAGTTCCAAAAAGGGGGCGGGCAGCGCGTCGGGCCCGGTCCGGGCCAAAAGACGCCGCAGCGCCTCTTGCTGGCGCACGCCGTTTTCGGTTGCCCGCCTGAGATTGGCCGATTCCCCGTTTACAAGCCGGTTGACGCGGTTCTTGACCTCGCGCACCACCAGCAGGCTCTCCAGGGTCAGGCGGGCGTTGTACGCCCCCACCGCGGCCAGAAAGCGGCCAAGATGCTCGTGGCCGTTGATATAGAGGAGAGGGGCCCCCCGGCGGAGCGTCAGGTGTGCCTCGATGGCCTGCTCTAACAGCGCCTCCTGCGCCCGCCTGGAAGCTTCGGGGCGCGGTCCGACGATTTCCACATGATAGGCGCGCTCGGGATCCGCGATGTACCCCCGGGCCAGAAACGCCCCGCGCAGGTAAGCCTTGAGTGTGCGGTGGAGAGAGGCGCCGGGCTGCAGCCGGTCGGGGCTCCCCAGCACCAGCCACACGCGGAGCCGCCCGCGCTCCCGGCGCAGGCGCAGCATCGGCTCCAGACCGGCCGCCCGGGCGAGCCGGTACGCCCTCCGCGTCACCAGGGCCGAGCCCACCAGCAGCCGGTTTCCGTGGCCGGCGACATCCCACATGCCAAAAAGCTCACCCAGCACCTGCTCACGGGAGCCGACCGGCAGCCGGCACAGCTCCTCTTTGACCTCCCGGGTGTACGACCACACGGCGGCTATCGCTCCAGTCCGTGGCGGATGCGCTCCAAGAGCGCCCAGGCATCGAACGGGTGCCGCTTGACCCACTCCGAGTCGGTCGAGAAGAGGACCGACAGTACGGCGTCCGCGAGCTTGGCGGGATCGTGGCGCACCACCGTATCGCGGGTGAGCAGCGGCGCTTCCAGGACGCGCGGGTGACGCCCGGCGCTGCGGCCGACACGCACCACATCGGCGCCCTCCTCGCGGTATCGGCCTAGAACGTCTGGCGGTACGGCCTCATTGTTTACCACCATCACATCCACCAGCCCCGGCTGGCTGTGCTGCTCCAATGCCGCGAGGTGGTCGTAGGCGGTGTACGCCGCCGTCTCCCCCGGCTGAGTCATGACATTGGCGATGTAGACCACGGGGGCCGGGCTCTTCCTGATGGCGTCGGCCACCTCACGCACGAGCAGGTTGGGGATGACCGAAGTATAGAGACTCCCGGGACCGATCACGATGAGGTCTGCCTCTTCAATCGCCCGGATGGCCTCCATCAACGGAGTGGCCATCTCCGGCTCCAGCCACACGCGGCGGATGGGCTGGCGGCTCTGACCGATGTGGCTCTCGCCTTCGACGCGCGTCCCGTCCTCCAGCTCGGCCACCAGGCGCACCGAGTCGAGGGTGACCGGAAAGACGGCTCCGCGCACCGCCAGGACCCGGGACAGCTCGCCGAGGGCGGACACGAAGTCGCCTGTCGTCCGCTCCATCGCGGCAATAAACAAATTGCCGAAACTGTGCCCGGACAGCTCCCCGTCTTGAAAACGGTACTGGAACAGATCCCGCATCTGTGGCTCGGCGTCGGCCAGCGCTACCAGGCAGTTGCGCACGTCACCGGGCGGCAGCATGCCGAGGCTGCCGCGGAGCCGTCCTGAACTCCCGCCGTCATCCGCCACCGTCACGATGGCCGTGATGTTGCTGGTCGACGACTTGAGTCCACGCAACAGGGTCGGCATCCCCGTGCCTCCGCCCAAGGCCACCACCTTGGGGCCACGGGCGGCCCGCTGGCGGGTCATGAGCCAGTCAGCCATCGAACCCTGAGGCAGGTTCAGCGCCTGCGAGAGGGACCGCAGGCTCTGGAACGTGCCCGCGACCACGGCAAGAAGCCCGATCGCGCCCACGCCGGCCCCGAGCCGCCACCGAAACGCGGCGTCGGGGTAAAGCCACACCACGCCAAGACCGAATCCGACAGCCATGAGGCCCAGTCCCAGGAGGGCGAGCCATCGCTTTAAGTGCAAGCCCGGCAGGAGCCAGCGGCCCATCAGTTGCTCTCGCCGTCGTTGCCGAGCAGGATGTCGCGATGCTCCACCTCGGCGGCGAACCCCCACTCCCGCACCCGTTCGGCCAGACGGTCGATGAACACCACGGATCGGTGCTGACCTCCCGTGCAGCCGACGGCCACCGAGACCGTCGCCTTGCCTTCGGTGCGGTACAGCGGCAGCAGGAAGTGGAGGAGGTCGGCCAGCCGGGTCATGGTTTCCCGGCTTACGGGCCATTTCAATACCCATTCCCGCACCTGCTCGTCGGTGCCGGTCAACGACTTCAGCTCATCCACGTAATGAGGATTCGGCAGGTAGCGCACGTCCAGCACCAGATCCGCGTCGGTCGGGATGCCGTGCTTGAAACCAAAGGAAATCAGCCGAACCTGAAATGGCAGGCCCGCGGACGTGAGGGAAAACAGGGATCCGATGCGCTCCCGGAGCTGGGAAGGACTCAAATGGGAGGTGTCCAATACCACGGCTGCCCGCGCCCGCAGCTCTTCCAGCTCCGCGCGCTCCGTGCGGATAGCATTCAGCAGGGAGCGGTCGGGGCCGAGCGGGTGCCCGCGGCGGGACAGTTTGTACCGGTGCACGAGGACGTCCTCGTCGGCCTCCAGGAAGACGACCTGCACATCGATGCCGGCCCCTTGCAGCTCACGCAGGCCGGCGTCGAGGTCACGGAAGAACTCGCCTCCACGCACGTCAATAGCAATGGCCGCGCCCTTGACGTTGGCCTTCTGGGCCAGGTCGGAGAACCGGCCCAGCAGCGCCGGTGGAAGGTTGTCAACGCAGAAATACCCAAGGTCCTCAAAGGCGCGCAACGCTAGGGTTCGACCGGCTCCAGACTGACCGGTGACGATTACGAGCCGCGGCGTGGCAGTTCCCCCTTCCCACCTTATCAAATACCCCACAGCGGTGCCGGCCCGGGGTCGGCCACGTCCCGCGGCCTGCGCCCACGGGCCGTCGGCTGTTGTTCGCTGCCGGGACCTCTGCCTGGAGGTCATGCGCGGCCGGATGTCGAAAAATCGGGCAATCCGGCGGTTTTGCGCCCGACCTCACTCATAATGCCTTCAAGGTTGTCGGCTATGATCACGATCCATCGGAATTCGGAGGCCATCGCGTGCAGAATCCGACCCCACCCGAGGGGCCCGCCACACCACCATCGCGTAGCCGCCGTGGCCAGGCCCGCCGGCGTCAGCGAGTTGAACGCATCTACGGCGCGCTGTTTGTCCTGACCGCGCTGGTGGTGGCGGCCGATCTTGTTCTCGGCGGGCGGTTGTGGCACGACATGCTCAAGGTCATTCATCGCTTCCCCTGACACGATGCCCCCACGCTGCGCGCTGAACCCGTCGGTATGCCCGACTCTTCATATGGACACTGCAATTCAGACACTCTACCTTATAATGTTGGCAGGATATTCAAGATCGACAGGGATCTGTAGAGTGTGGCGCTTGGGAACGTCCGGCACCGGATCCGGGATGGGTTTGATTTATACCCTCGTGGTGTTCTTCCCGGTGAATGCCGTCTTTCCGGCGCATGGATGGGTGCTGGCCGCGGAGGCGCCGGGCGCACTGGTCGCGAGCCAGGTTGTCGGTGTGGGCAGCGCCGCGTTGTACCGTCGCCTGTTCGATGTGCGGGATGTGTAGGGAGCCCCTGGTATTTGGGTCCTGGACTGCCGATCTCCGGTCGCGGAGGCATGGCGCATGTGGGGTGGCTTCGGCTGGTACAACGGGTGGGCGGACTATGTGACCGGCGGCGCCGGTCTAGGTCTGGCGCTGGGCGCCCTGGTCTTCTTCCCCTGGAGTGCGATGGAGCCCCTCCACCGGTGGTGGCTCATCGGGCAGGCTTTCATCTCCCTCCTGGCAGGCCAGTCTCTGGGCATTGCGCTCGTCGCCCTGTACCATCGGGTCTTTGATGTGCAGGACGTCTGACGGCGGTATGCCGGACTGCGGCCGATCCGTTGCAGCGGTGTCCGCCCCTGGTCCTGTCTCTCCGGATGCACTACGGTGTTCTTGCCGCGAACCATCCCCTGCGAGCGTCGCGTGGTGCCGGAAGCCGGTGCGACGGCGCATGGGATGCTGCACGGCCGGGAGGAGCGATCCATGGGCATTTTCAAGGCGCGAAAAATCCCCAACCCCTGGCGCCAGCCGCAGCCCGCCACGGAGGACTCGCGCCCGTCCGATGGCCGCATCGAATCCGCCATCGACCGGGCCATGCGCGAGGGCCAGTTTGAAAACCTGCCCGGCAAGGGCAGGCCGCTCGACGACGAGTACCTCAAGAGCGGTCCGGACTTTCTCATGCAGAAGATCCTGCGGGAGCAGGGGTTCGTGCCGGAGTGGGCCCGTCTGCTGCAGGCCCTGGACCGGATTGAAGAAGCCTTGAAGGCGCTTCGGGAGGCAGGGTCCGACGGGGAAACCAGGCGCCTTCGTAAGGCTCTCGCCCACTTCCGCAACGACCTGGTGCGGACGTTGAACAGCCGGGTGCCGAGCCCTGCCCTGCAGCGCGGCCTTCGAGATCCGGACCGGGATCTGTAGTGAGTCATACTGGTCGGCAGGGACAGGAGCCCGGCCGCTCCGCCCTAGCGTTGGAAGGCCAGGTTCACCTGCGTCTGCAGCCCGCTCGGTGCCGAAAACGTGTCCGGTCCCGCCATCCCGGCCGTCACGGGACGCGCATGCGCCCCCTCGTTCACGGTTAACCAGGAGCATCCCGCCTGGACCCAGTTGACGGTGACAATCTGGCCTGAGGGGTAGATGAAGCGAAAGGTGTCCGTGACAGCGGGGGACGGTCCCGCCGGACAGTTGTAGACGCCGACGCCGAGCGCCGGCGCGCGCGCAAGCTCGCCCGTGAGAACGGCGATGTCGTGGGAGCCGGTGATGACGACGCTGCGCCGCGCTGATCCGACCGACTCTGACAGGTCGATGCGGCTCGCCCCCGGGGGGAGCACCGCGCCCAGCGCGGAAGCGGTGGCGGGCACCACCGCCTTGAAGGCGGTATGGGACGGGGTGGCGGCGGTCGCGCTCGCAGGCGCCCCGTGCCCGATGAGCCGGCCGGCTGCAAAACCTCCCCCCAGCAGCAGCACCGCCGTCACCACCGCCGCCCCCAGCTCACGCAGCCCGAACGGCCTTGCCAGCCGCCGGCCCTGCACGCCAGGCACCGTGCTGGCCCAAAAGCGGGCGCGGTCGAAAGGTTCCGTGTGGCCCGTCAGCGGATCGAAATGGGTGCGAAACCAGGCTTTCAAGGCGTCCGGGTCGTCAGGATACTGGCTCATGGTCGGCACCCTCCCCTCGCTCCACGTCATGCCAGAGTCCTCGGAAGCGTCCGCGCGCCCGGTGCAGGCGCACACGTACGGTGACGGCTGAGAGGTTCAACTCCCGGGCGATAAGCTCCAGCGGCCAGTCTTCAAAATAGAACAGCACCAGGCACTCCCGTTCCGCCTCGGGCATGCGTTCGAGCACCTCCGCCACCTCCTGGCGCAGCACCACCGCCTGTTCCGGCCCGTCATGGGCCAAGTGCCGTGCATTCTCGGCCAGAGGGGCGGTCCGGGGCCGGGCGCCGACGGCCCGCCAATGATCGATGGCAAGACGCCGGGCCACCGTGTAGAGCCAGGAGACCGACAGCGCGCGCGTCGGATGCGAGGCGCGGAAGGCATAGAGACGCGCGAAGGTCTCCTGGGCCAGGTCCTGAGCCAGTTCCCTATCTCCGGTTTGGAGCGCAAGATAGCGGACCACGGCATCGCCATGGCGCAGGACCCACTCCTCAATCTCCCGCTCCAGCTCGCCTATGCGCCGCGCCTCCGTCCCTGGCCATCTCAGTCAGGAGTGGTCAGGTGCCATCCGCAGGCGCCGCCGCCAGAAGATCACGCCCCCGGCCACCATAGCCGCCACCACTGCCCACGGCACCACCCACACCACACCGGCCAGCAGCGTCTTGCCGACGTTCAGCATGGTTATCAGCGATCCGTGCAGCACCGCCCCCAGGCGGACACCCTGCTGACTCACGACCGGTACCGGCATGACGGTCACATAAAC
>JBMFXK010000019.1:0-14475 GCA_049964315.1 Clostridia bacterium
GAGCGCCGTGTCCCAGCTCACAGGAATCAGGCGTCCCTCTCCCCGTTCCGTGCCTGGCTCGCGGATGAGCGGCGTGGTGAGCCGGGCGGGACTGTACTCTGTCATGAGTCCCGCGCCGCCCTTGGCGCACCAGACGCCTTTATTGACCGGGTGTTCGGCGATTCCCTTGATGAAGCGGATGCGATCGTTTTCGACGGTTACCTCGAGGCCGCAGCGACAGGCGCACATGTAACACGTGGTATGTACCGTGCGGGATTCCCGCTCGCCTTCACCCGCCAGCGGCAACGGAATAGACCGGGCCTGGGCCACGCTCGTTCCTCCATTGGCAGTCGAATCGCCGGGGACTGCGACGATCCCACTGTGATGAAATTTGTGATGCGTCATCATGCCGGGCTGGTGGCACCAAAGGACACCCGGCAACGTCCATGTGGAGCGTCTGCCGCCTGGGGCTATACTAAAGTCGACCACAAGCGTCAGGATTGTTTCATCGTAGCCGACCCTTAACGCCGCAGCTTCCGCGATTTCCGATGGCTGCCAGAAGCAAATGTGAACACGGGAGGCAGTTGTGAACCAGCAGAGCTGGGAGACCTTCCGGGCCGTTGCCGAAGTGGGGTCCATCTCTGGTGCGGCTCGCGTGTTGAATCTGTCGCAATCGGCCGTCAGCCAGCAGATCCAGCAGCTGGAGAGCCAGTACGCGACACATCTCCTTGTCCGTTCGGCCCATGGTGTGCGTCTCACACCGGCCGGTGAGGTGTTGTACCGCTACGCGATCAAAATCCTGACCGCGCTGGACGAATCCCACGAGCGGATTCGCGGCCTCAGCGAAGGGGCGCCTGAGCGGATTAGAGTCGGGGCCAGCTTCACCATCGCCGAGTACCTGCTGCCGGAACTGCTCACGCGGCTCTACCGCCCGCGGTCGCACGGCACGATCACCGTCACCATGGCCAATTCTGCCGCCGTGCTGGATCTGGTGGTGCATCAGGCGGTCGACGTCGGCCTGGTGGAGGTGGACGTACACTCCCCCGAGATGGTGGCGCGGCGCTTCTACCATGACAACCCTGCCGTGTTCGTCAATGCGGCGCATCCCTGGGCCCGGCGGTCCCGGGTCAGCCTCGAGGAGTTCCTGCAGGAACCCCTCATCTTGCGCGAACCGGGGTCGGGAACCCGGGCCACTCTCGAGCAGGCCCTGTCGGAGATGGGGCTCGGTGTGGACGACTTGACCGTGAGCCTGGTGCTCGGGACCACCCAGGCCATTAAGGCCATGGTGCGCGCGGGTTTCGGGGCCAGCGTGCTGTCCCCGCTCACGGTGTTGCCGGAGGAGCGGCCTGATTTTGCGAGCGTCCAGGTGGACGGGCTCTACCTCTTCCGCTCCTTTCATGCCGTGCACCTTCCGCTGCCCCTCTCAGACGGCGTGCGACGGTTTGTGCGGCTCCTGGCGCGGGAGGCAACGGCAGCCCTCTGAGGCTCTCTGACTCACTGCGGCAGCCACGGCGCGCGGAAGCGGACGCCCTGGCCGAGCATACGCGTCGGGCAGGCGGGTCCATCGCTCCCGGAGGCGTTCCGCACAGACGGCGGGCGGGAAGTGAAGCCCCAGCTTCCAAGGGATGTCCGGGCCGCGTAACGAAGATCGCTGGGGACTGCACACGGGGAGGAGCCCCTGACCGCGTGAAGTCGCCCCGACCCTCTTCCTACCGGACCGTGCTGAGACGCCGTCCCTTCCTGCTGGGGTCGGGCGCAAGCGCGGCCGCTGGTCTCGGCGGCCACATTTATGACGTCGCCCTGATGTGGTTTACCTAGGCCCGGACGGGTTCATCACTGGAGGGTGCGGGTGGCGGGGTGGCCTTCCGGGTGTTCTACGTCGCGGTTGAGCCGCTGGCATGTGGACGGACCCTTGAGACCGCCGTCGCACCATGCTTGCCGCCGACCTGACGCGGTCCGGCCTCATCGGCGGATTTGCGCTCTGCACGTGCCTGCATGGTTTCTCGTTCCCGCGGGCGATGCTGACCGTCTGCCAGGAGACGATGGTGGGCCGCTTCTTCGCCCACCGGACTACATCCCCACCATCGTCGAGCGGGACGCTCTCATCATCGCCAACGGGATGATGAGCGGCACCACAGCCGGCAGGCCATGGGGATTGGCGGCCAGGCCGTTGCCGGGGTCGTCCTGACCGCGGCCGGTGCCGTGTCCAGCTCTATTATCGACGCGGTGTCGTTTTCGATGTCGGCGCTGGTCATCAGTCTGGTCCGTGTGCGGGGCGGCAATGCTCCGGCGCGTTCGTGCCTCCAGCCCAGCGATCCTCGTTTTGGCATGACTGCGCGGAGGCGGGTAGATGATTGCCGGGACTCACGTGCTGGTGGGAGCAGCCATACTGGCCGCCGGCCTGCTTCATGTTGTTCCGGCAGCCCTGGGGGTCTGGGCCGTTTGGGGATTTGTGCTCGCGATCATGGGCGCCCTCGAACAGCCCGTGGAGCAAGGCCTCATTCCGCCGCGTTCCTTTGCGCAGGTACTGGCTTCCCTGCCATCCCTTGGCATGATCCTCCTGTCCGCAGGCTCTCTGCTCGGCGGCGTTCTGGCCAACCGGATTGGAGCTGGCGGACTCTGCGTGCTGATTGGCGCGACCGACATGTTCACAGCGCTCGCGATGCTGGCGACCCGACTCTTCGCCAGGCCCGGGTCGGAGACGCCCCGACGTCCTCCTGACACCGTCCCGAGGCGCCTCGCCGGGCGGCAGGTCAGCCGTTGCCCCGAATAGCAGGCTGTGCGCCACGCACGAGGGTGCGCCCTGCCCGTGAGGATCGCGCGATGGCGTAGCATCGCGGCCGTTTCGTGCGACACTGGACAGGCAGTTACAATTTACCTGCCCCGAGCGGCGGCAGTGCGGCCTGGTCTAGACCGATTGGGGGATGCGCCGTGGCGGACGCCGGCAACTCAACGAGGGATCCGAACCCGATGGCACTTCACGGAGGGCCTCTTACCAGCCTCGAGGCCCATGCCCAGGAGCTTGGGGCGACGGGTGACAGATACGTGGTGGAGTACCGGATGCTTCCGATGCGCGACGCCAGCCGTCTGTCCATGGTTGTTATCCGGCCCCGGGCCCGAACCCGCGCACCTGTGCTGATGGTGCGAACGCCCTATCAGAGTGCGGCCACCCATCACCTCGGATATGACGTGTTTCGCAGGGCGTTTGCCGCCGGGTGGGCCGTCGTCATCCAGAACGAGCGCGGCACCGGCTGGTCGGATGGTCCGTACAGCGTCATCGGGCATGGCACCGCCGACTGTGCGGACACCCTGAGCTGGATTGCCGATCAGGAATGGTCGAACGGCTCGGTCGGCCTCATCGGCTGTTCGTCGCCGGCCGAAAACCAGCTCCGCATCGCCGCAGAAGGGCACCCGGCACTTCGGGCCGGCGTGCCCATGAGTGCCGGTGCGGGGGTGGGCAACATTCCCGGTTGTGAGGGCAATCATGGGTTCTTCTACAAGGGGGGCATCCCGGTCCTGCTGCAAAAGGCGCGATGGTACTACCCCTCGGCCATCCTCCGCCGCCCTGCCCTTCCTCCGGGTGACGATCCCGACGAGCTTGAGCGCGCGATGCGACACTTCATCCTGACCACCCCCAGCGCGCGTGACAAGGAGTACGCAGCCGCCTTGCAGCGCGCCATCCGCACCCCTCCCAGCGTTGACGTCTTACGGCGGCTGGGCGTGCCCAAAACCGGATTCGATACGTACATGCGGGTCAATCCGCTGAATCCGGTGTGGGACGAGGCCGACCACATTCATGCCCACCACACCGGTGCTACGCCCCAGCTCAACATCAACGGCTGGCTCGACTTTTCGGCTTACGAAACCGTCAAACTGTTTGAGTTCCAGCAGCATCATCCAGATCAGTACCTCATCATGACCGCGAGCTCGCATTGCGCCATGATCCGCTCGGCCTCGCCCCAGGCCGTATTGGGAGACCGGCCCGTGGGCAACACCACTTTTCCTTACGATGACATCATCTGGGCATGGTTCCGACGCTTTCTCAACGACGAGACCGATGCCTGGAGCCCCATGCCCAGGGTGCAGGTGTTCCTGATGGGAGCCAGCCAGTGGCTGACGGGTGACCGCTGGCCGCTGCCCGAGACCAGGATCAGCAGCCTGTATCTCCAAAGCGGCGGTCACGCTCAGACGCTCTGGGGAGACGGCGTCCTGGCGACCGCGCCGGACGCGGCGTCTGGCGCTTCGGACACGATCCTGGCGGACCCCGAGAATCCCGTGCAGACGCTCGGGATGGCGCTCGGATCGGACCCCATCGTCTGTGACCAGCGGGCCGCCGAGGCGCGAGCAGACGTGCTGGTCTACTCCACCCCGACACTTCGGGATGGCGTGGCCATGGTGGGTGACGTTGAGGCCGTGCTCCATGTATCGACAGATGTGTTCGATGCGGACCTGGTCGTGAAGCTGGTGGACGTCTACCCCGACGGCACGGCCTACAACGTGGCGTGGAGCGCCTTGCGGCTGAGATATCGCGACAGCTACCGCGACCCCGCCCCCCTTAATCCGGGTCAGATCTACGAGATCCGGATCAAGGGCATCACCACGGCCAACTACTTCGGTCCTGGTCATCAGATTCGCGTGGAGGTGGCCGGGTCCAATTTCCCGCTCCTGGATCGCAACTGGCACACCGGCGGCCCGAACTCCGAAGAAGTGCACGGTCGGGTGGCGCGCATCACCCTTCACCACGACGCGGAGCATCCGAGCCGGATCGAATTCCACCGGTACACCGGCGCCATCCGGCCCAATTCCGCTCCGGACCGAGGATAGATCGACCGTCACTGAGAGATCCCGGCAGGGGGCGCCGCGGCCGCAGGTTGGCCCGGAGCGCAACGCCAGGGCGCCCGCACGGAGGATGCCCCGCTTTGCGCAGGCCCCAGGGGCACCTGGCCATGCACCTGGACCAACTGCCGCTGGTCTATACCCGGCGATGTTAGGCCGGCCCATCCGCCATGCGCTCGGAGGCCGCATGCGCCGGCGCCGTATCCTGGACACCGGGCACCGCCGCTGTCGCGTCCGGCCAGCCCGCTATGGGGGAAAACTGCTCCAGGGCACCCACGACTCGTCCGCTGCGGCTGTCCACCAGCGGGAGCACCCAAACCTGGATAACCTGTCGGACGCCTGACCGGGTCCGTGCGCTGACCACCCCGTTGTGCATCCTGCGTTCGGCCATGGCGTGGACCAGTGGACATGCGCCCACGCACAGTCGATGCCCGGCCTGGTTCCGATGGTCAAGGGGGCTCCGGAAGCACAGCTCTCCCACCAGGTCCTCGGCGGAGTGCTCAAGCAGGGCCGCGGCGGCCGCGTTCCAGGCCACTAGGCGGCGGCGGTGGTCCACGATATAGCTCGCAATGGGCGAATCCTGAATGGCGCCCGCATAGAACGTAAGTGGCGAGGCCGCGCCCGTCGGGGCCGGAACCCGTCGCTGCCGACTGACGGTCAGGCTGATCTCGGTGGCGGCGCGCATGTCTGGGCCGGGCCGGCCCAGCAGATAGCCCTGGCCGTAGTCACAGCCGAGGTCCTGCAGGACCGCCAGCTCAGCTTCGGTCTCGATTCCCTCGGCGACCAGCCGAATTCCGAGATCGGTGGTCCAAGCCCGCAGCGAGCGCACCAGGGACCGCTTCTGCCGGTTGCCGTCGATGCCGCTGATCAGCGCCCGGTCGAGCTTGACGATGTCTGGCTGCACCGCCAGCACCGTGGCCGCCGCGGCGTAGCCCGTCCCGTAGTCATCAAGAACCAGGAGATGCCCTGCCTGCCGCCACCGCGCCACCGCACTGAGCAGGGCCGGATCGCTCACGATGGGATGCCGCTCGGAAATCTCAAGCGCCAGCGGAATGCCGCCGGCCCGGTGAGCCCCCAGTTCGGAGGCCCTAGTCCACCGACCATCGACGTTTAAAAACAACCGCTGGCCAGGCGGCCACCACGCCTGCGCCGCCTCGAACGCCAGGCCGCGGCACGCCATTTCCAACTCGCGGGCCCGACCTGCTCCGTCCGCCCACGCAAACAACTCCGCCGGCATGGCCCACCGAGAACCGACGGGACCCCGGATCAGGGCCTCATGTCCGACGGGAACTCCCCGCTCCAGGTCGACTACCGGCTGCCAGGCTACCCACAAGTGCGCGAGAAGGTCCGCATCCCCAGTTGCCTCTGACATGGTGGGTCTATGCTGTGCGCGCACCCATACCTTGTCAAACCTATGAAGCGGAATGTCGACTAAACCGGAAGCTGGGAGACGTCGGCCCACGATGGAACCCTGCTGACCCGATTAGAGGCCTCACCGTGTACGGCTGGCGCACCGCGCCCGAAACGCGCTTTTGAGGGCCCCGCCGGGTGGGCGGGTCACGCCGATGGCGAGATCGGACCTCATGACGCCCCGCACTCGGTTCCGAACGGTAAGCCTCAGTGGTGGAACCGCTCGTCGAACGTCACGCGCTTGCGGAACACCCAGTAGGTCCAGGCTTGATAGGCTAGCACAAATGGTAGCGCTGTCACGGCGACGATCGTCATGACCCGCAGGCTGTAGGTGTTGGAGGCCGCCTTGTGGATGGTGAGGCTCGAGGCAGGATGCAGCGAGGAGATCATCACCCGTGGATAAAGCGCCAGAAACACGCTGAGAGTCGACAGCACGATGGTAAGCCCTCCGGCCAAGAAGGCCCAAACGAGGCGGCGAGCGGGCAGCAGGAAACGGATGGAGATCATGCTCAGGCCGGCAATGATGGGGATAGGTCCGGGGGTCGCGGGGTGAGCTTGTCCGGGGGGGAGGTAAAGCGTCTCGCCATCGCCCGGGCCGTCCTGCAAAACCCGCCTGTCCGCTTGCTGGATAAGGCGATAGAGAGTCTGGACGCCATCTCCGAGCGGGATCTTCTCGATCGCTTGTTTGCATGGACCGCCGGCCGCACCATGGTCTGGGTCACCCACCGCGCGGCCATGCTGCCCCGCTTTACCCGTGCCATCGGGCTGGTCCGAGGGACGATCGCGGCAAGCGGGCTGCCTGGCGACATCGCGGGCCACCCGCTCGTGCGCCGCGTCGGGGCCGATGCTCCGCTGGTTATGCCGTAAGGTGCGGCGTCGAACGTCATCTGATCTGATCCAGGAGCTGCTGCTCGGAGACGCTTCCCGGCACTCTCTTGTGCACGGCCGCGTCCCGCGCCGCCCGCTGCAGGAGTGCGTTTGCCGGCGTCGGTATACCGTGCAGCCGACCCAGGAGCACGATTTCTCCGTTCAGAAAATCGGTTTCGATGGACCCGCTGGCGCGGGCCAGACTCTGCCAGGAGGAACTGCCGCCTCTCGGCTGGCCCTCCACCGCTCGGGATTGCAGCAGGGTCCCGCGGCGCTCACGATCTTCCTCCTCTGAGGCAAACGCGATCCCAGCCGCACGCAGCACCTGGATTCCTTCTTCCCGCACCAGCGCCGACAGCCGCCCGCCCCGCGCCTCATACCCGCACAGCGCATCGATGGCGTTGGCCAGGTTCATGAGGACCAGCTTGCCATACTTCCAGCGCATGATGTCGGGCCGCACGCGGGCGTCCATCGCCGACGTGGAGACGGCTGCGGCTATGGCCGCCGCCGTGTCATCCGTTCCCGCCGGATAGCGGCCGATGGCGATAAGAGCGGTGAGGGGTGAGGCATAGGCAACGACCGTGCCGGGCTCCAGATGGCCCGCCGGGCACATCACGACCGCCCCGTACACGGACGGGAACCAGCGCAGCGCCGCCTTCTCGTTGGCGACGCCATTCTGAAGACAGACAAGCGCCAGCGACCGCGGGGCGGACGCCGCCAGGCGCGACACCGCCGCCATCGTGTCCTGGCTCTTTACCGCCAAGAGCACCACGTCATCAGACCGCCAGTCCACGTCCTCGGGTCCTTCGGCCACGCGCGACGGATGCAGGAGCGACACGCCTTCGGCCGACTCCAGACGGAGTCCGCCGCGGGCAATCTGCCGGCCGTGGGCACCGCGGGCGATGAAGGCGGCCTCATATCCGTGCTGGATGAGGCGCCCTCCCACCACGCCGCCGATGGCCCCGGCTCCCAAGACGACAAAGCGCATCACGGATCTCCGATCGTGGTGCCGCCGACGCTAGCGCGCGCCGGCCAGCTCCCGGAACAACTCCCCCACCTCTCCGGGGGTGAAGCCGAGTGTGGCATCGCCCACCGAGAACTCGACCCGGAGTTGATGGGGGCTGTCGACCGCAAACGGACGCACGAATGTCCACACCTTGTCCCGGCGGGCAATCTCGAGACCGCGCTCCAGCAGATCCTCGGGCGTGGCATCAAGCTGAACGTGCATCATCGGCGCCTGAGGGGGATCGGGCATGACCCTGAGGCCGGGAATGCCCTGCAGCGCACGGGCGATGGCCCGGGCATGTTCGTAGTACACCGGCATCTTGGGCAGTCGCTCGCGCAGGCAGGTAAGCGCGGAAGCCGCGTAGGGCCAGAGACCATAGAGGCGGCCGCCATGACGGGCGCGCCATTCCCCCACCTCCTCGAGGAGGTCTTTCGGACCCGCCAGGCAACAGCCCGTAATGCCGCCGAGGCCTTTGTAGAACGACACATAGACCGTGTCAAACAGGGCAGCCACCTCGGCCGGAGTCCTCTCGTAGTATGGTGTGGCCTCCCAGAGGCGGGCGCCGTCCATGTGCACGGCGGCGCCCCGGGATCGGGCCCAGTCCGTCTGCGCACACAGATCGTCCCAGCTCGGAAGCTGCCCTCCCAGATCGCGCTGCGGCAGCTCAATGAGCAGGGCGGCCGGCGACTCATGGACGCCCTGCAGCGCCCGAAGGCTCAAGAGCTCGCCCAGGGGACCAGCGGGAATCCCGTGCAGATCGTGCAGCCGCTCGTACCCGCGCCCCTCGTGCCAGTCGAGATGTGACCAGGGATGAAAGACGACGCCTCGCCGGCCGCGACGGTCGGCGTGCACGCGCAGCGTAATCTGCTGGGCCATGGTGCCGCTGGGCAGGAAGAGGGCCGCCTCCTTGCCGAGAAGGCGGGCCGTCTCTCTCTCCAGCTCGGCAACGACCCCGCCCTGCCCGTAACGGTCCTGGACGGCGTCGGCCGGAATCGTGGCCAGCATGTCCTGCGTGGTGCGGTTTCCGTGCCCGGGAAGAAATCGCGTACAGGCTTCACGCACGTGATCGATGTCGTGATCGGCCCGCCGCGACTCTGCGCTCCCCGCCATGATCCACCCCTTTCTGGTGTCGTTCCTGCGCCTCGGCGCCTCAGCTGGGCTGAGCGACCGGCTCCCGTCGGGCCAGCTGCGTGCGCATGCTGTCCATCTCCCCCACCGGAACCTCGATGAGGCAGGGAGCGTCAGCCTGGAGCGCCTCTTTCAGGGCCCCCTCCAGAGCATCCGGCGTGTCGACCCGCAGGCCGTGTACGCCGAAGGACTCTGCCAGCCGCACGAAATCGGGATTGACCAGCTCGCTGCCGATGAGGTGCCCGTCAAACTGCTCCTTCTGGATGCGCTTGACGTTGCCGAACGCCTTGTCGTCAAACACCACCGTGATCAGTCCAAGATTGTAGCGCTTGGCGGTGGCCAGCTCGGAGAGGCCCCAGCCCATGCCGCCGTCTCCGGTAATGGAAACCACCGCCCGGTCCGGAAGGCCCGCCTTCACCCCGAGCGCCGCCGGAAACCCATAGCCGAGCGTGCCCTGATAGCCGGGGTGGACAAAGGTCCGCGGCTCGTAAACCGGATAGGCCGCCCGCGCCACGTAACCCACCTGGGTCATCTCGCTCACGAGAATGCCGTCATCCGGTATCGCGTTGCGGAGCGCCCGGCAAAAGTCCGCCTGGGGATGGATGCTCATGGCGTCCTCCCGGCTCCGGCGCTTCAACCCGGCGACGTCCGCCCAGGGCGCGCCGCGGCGCGGCAGCGTGTCAAGCTCGGCGCTCAAGGCCTCGAGGCCCGTCCGGGCGTCGGTCTCCATGGCAATGGTCGGGCGCCGTGGGTCGGTGAGATCCTGCGGGTCGGCGTTCAGCAGGATCACCTTGGCACCGGTCTTCACCGCCTGATCCTGACCGGCCATGAAGCGGGTTCCCACCGCCAGCACGACGTCCGTCTCGGCCATCAGCGCCATCCCACCCAACGTATTCAGAGCAAGGGGGTGCCGGTCAGACAGCGCGCCCTTCCCGTTGGAGCTGACCACCACCGGTGCCTGCAAGCGTTCGGCCAGCTGGGCCAGTTCGGCCGACGCCCCACTCGCGACCACGCCGTAGCCGGCGTAGATCAGGGGCCGCACCGCGCGCGACAGCAGGGCTGCCGCCTCCCGCACGCGGCCCACATCCGGTGTCGTGCGCAGGCGGTCTCGCAGGCCCGGATCCGGGTCGAGGAGGCGCACCGCGGCGCGGGGCTCCAGCACGTCGGGAGGAACCTCCAGCGCAACCGGCCGCGGACGCCCCCGCCACATGTGGGTGAAGGCCTGGCGGACGAGGCTCGGAATCTCCTCGGGCCGCGTGGCCCGTCCGGTCCACTTGGTCAGCGACTGCAAGACCGCCATCTGGTCGGGAATCTCATGCAGGAGGCCGAGCCCCCGTCCGATGTGGCGCGACGGTATCTGACCGGCAATCAACAGCACCGGGGACGAACAGGCATACGCGGTGGCAAGGCCGGCCCCAGCGTTCAGCACCCCCGGTCCCGGCACCACCATCGCCACCCCGGCCTCGCCCCGGGTGCGGGCATAGGCATCCGCCATATAGGTCGTCGTCTGTTCGTGGCGCGGCCCCCGAAACTGGATGCGCTCACGCTCGGCGTAAAGCCCCGCAAAGGCATGGTCGAGCTGCACTCCCGGCAGGCCGAACAACATCGTAATGCCTTCGCGCACCAGCTGACGCGCGAGGGCTTCTCCCCCGGTCATCTCCAACAGGGCCCACTCCTTCATGACTGATGTGGCGGCAGCAGGGGTGCTGGCCACAGGCACGGCCGAAACGGCCTGAGTGTCCCTTCGGCACTCGCAGCCCGATTCCTTGCGGACTACGGCCCGCCGTCAGACCGTCACCCAGGCACAGCCGGCCGACGCCCGGTAGCTGGCCGTTACGAATGCCATGGCAGCGCGCCCGTCGACGCCGCTGGGCCGCACGCTGCCCGCTTCCCGGCAGGCCCGGATGAAGTCGGCATACAGATTTGACGACGGGTCGGGAACGAGCTTCTCAACAACGCCGGCCCGGCGGCGGATGACGGCTGAGGACGCTGTCACCACCAACTGTCCCTCGGTTCCCCACGCCACGACGTTGGCCACGTTTTCATAAGGAGCCCGCCACGACACGCGAAGGTGCCCCGGCACACCTGACGCGAGCTGAAACAGTACGTCAGCCTCGTGCTCCACGCCGTTCACGACACCGGATATGACGGCCGCTACCGCCTCCGCCTCCTGGCCGGAAACCGCCCGCACGCCGTCGATGGCATGGACGCCGAGGTCCATCAGCACCCCACCGCCTGCATGGTGCTTCTCAAAGAACCAGCGGGCATGGGGCGCCCACTCCTGAGGGCCGCCGTGGGCCAGGAAACCTTCGACACCGGTCAGTGTGCCGATGGCGCCGGAACGGATGGCCCCTGCCCCCGCCCGCATCGCTCCGTTGTACCGCGGCCACTCGGCCGTCTCCAGCACCACACCGCACTCCCGCGCGGCCGCCTCCATCTCCCGGGCCTCGTCGACCCCCAGCGCCATCGGCTTCTCCACCAGCACGTGCTTGCCGGCACGCATGGCCCGCACGGCAATCTCGCGATGGAGATCAGGCGGCGTGGCGATGTCAACGGCATCCACGTCCGCACGCGACACCACCTCCTCCCAGCTGTCAACCACCGACCCCGCACCCCAGAGCGCCCGCGCCCGCTCGGCGGAGGCCCGGGTGCGGCTCGCAAACGCCACGATCTCCACCTGGTCTGGGCCGGCGCTCCTAAACCCGGGCAGGTGCTCGCGGGTGGCAATCGCCCCACAGCCAATCAAGGCGAGCTTGACCGGCCTGTCCATCTCTCTCCCCCCTCGCGACCGCGTCTTGCTCTGGTTTTAGCGACGCGGCCGGCGGGACGCAAGCGCCGAGCCTCAATTCTCCCGGCTGTCACCTCTGGGCCCACACACAGAGGAGCGCCTTCCTGCACGGAAGGCACTCCCCGGTCGTGTCAGGCGCTGGTCTGGGCGGGCTCCAAAATCGAGAACTGCCAGTCCTCGCGATCCGGGTCTGCCAAGGGTTCAATGGCCGCTAGTGTCCGGATGGGGAGGCCCCAGAGATCGACGAATCCCTTGGCCGCCTTATGGTCGAAGGTGTCGTGGAGACTGTACGTCGCCAGCGTCGGACTGTACAGCGAGGCCTGGGCGGTGCGCCCGGCGACGATCACCTGACCATGGTGCAAGAGGACGGACACCCGTCCGGTCACCGTCTTCGTCGCCTCCGCCATGAACGCATCCAGTGCCAGTCGCGCCGGACTGTACCACAGACCGTTGTACGCGAGACTGGCATACTGGGCCTCAAGGCTCGCACGCAGCTGGTACACCTCGCGCGTGAGAACCAGCTGCTCGAGCGCCTTCTTGGCCTGCACCAGGGTGACGGCAGCGGGCGCCTCGTACACTTCGCGCGATTTGATGCCGACCAGGCGGTTCTCCACCATTTCGATGCGTCCCACCCCGCGGCTGCCAGCCAGAACGTTCAAACGGTCCACCACGTGCCAGAGGGAAAGCGCCTCACCGTTCACCGCCACCGGTACGCCAGCCTCGAAGTCAATCGTCAGGGCGAGAGGGTCCGGGGGACACGCGGACGGGCTCACCGTCCAGGCGTACGCATCTTCCGGAACGGGCGCGCCCGGATCCTCGATTGCCCCTCCCTCGGCGCTCCGTCCCCAGAGGTTGACATCCACGCTGTAGGGGGACTGACGGGTCACCGGAATGGGCACATTGTGCTGTTCCGCATAAGCGATTTCGGCGTCGCGGCTGAAGCCCCACTCCCGTACCGGCGCCACGACCTTGAGGGACGGGTCGAGGGCACCGATGGCGACATCGAACCGCACCTGGTCGTTCCCCTTGCCGGTGCAGCCATGGGCCACCGCAGTGGCGCCTTCCCGATGAGCCACCGCCACCAGCAGCTCCGCTATCAGCGGGCGCGACAGCGAGGCCGACAGCGGATACTGGCCTTCGTACAGAGCATTGGCGCGCAGCGCGGGGAGAATGAAGCGGTCGGCAAACACCTGGCGGGTGTCCACCACGTAGCAGCGCTTCGCCCCCACCTGAAGCGCCTTCTGCTGGATAGCCGGCAGATCCAGGTTTGCACCCAGGTCCGCCGCCACGGCGATCACGTCGTAGCCTTGTTCGGTGAGCCACGGGATCGCCACACTGGTATCAAGTCCGCCGGAATAGGCCAGGACGAGCGTCTCACGCACGGTTACTGACTCCCTTCGATTCTCTGCCTGAGGTCCTCGGTCCACAGCCTGCCGGTGCTGATCAGCGCACCCGCGCGGCCAGCAGGCTCACCAGTAGAGCCTTCTGCGCGTGAAGGCGGTTCTCGGCCTGGTCCCACACCAGGGAGGCGGGGCCATCCAGCACGTCACCGCTGACCTCCTCGCCCCGGTGGGCGGGCAGACAATGCAGAAACACCGCCTGCGGACCCGCCACCTGCATGAGCAGCCGGTTGACCTGAAAGCCGGTAAACGCCCGCCGCCGGGCCTCGGCCTCCGCCTCCTGACCCATGCTGATCCAGACGTCGGTATAGACCGCATCGGCGCCAGCCACGGCCTCGCGCGGGTCATGGGTGACGTGCACACTGCCCCCTGACCGCGTGGCCGTGATGCGTGCCCACTCGACCAGCGCCGCGTCGGGCTCGTACCCGGGCGGGCTGGCCACGCGGATCCCCATCCCCAGCAGGGCAGCCGCCTCCAGCCAGGAATGGGCCATGTTGCCCCCGTCGCCCACGTAGGCGACAGCCAGACCGCGCAAGGTTCCAAAGCGTTCGTAGAGGGTGAGGAGGTCGGCCAGCAGCTGACACGGATGGAACCGGTCCGACAGGCCGTTGATGACGGGGATGGCGGCAGCCTCTGCCAGCGCTTCCAGCTTTTCCTGCGGGCCGGTCCGCATCATAATGCCGTCCACGTACCTCGACAGTACACGGCCCGTGTCTTCCAGGGTCTCTCCGCGGGACAGCTGCAGAGTCCCCGGACTCAGTTCCAGAGGCTGGCCTCCCAGCTGCTGGATGCCCACCGCAAACGAGACCCGCGTGCGGGTCGACGGTTTGTCAAATATCATGGCGAGGGTCGTGCCGCGAAGGGGTTCGAACGGCACCTTGAGGGCATGGAGCTGTTTCAGCTCACGGCCCAGCCGAACCAGCTGCGACAGGTCCGACTCGGTAAAATCGGCCAGCCGCAGGCAATCGGCTCCGGTCAGGGCCGGCCACTCGGGCGGGGGGGAAAGCGGAGCGAGAGCCAAGGATCCACCTCCTCGACGGGTGTGAATAAATATGCATGCT
>JBMFXK010000020.1:0-14474 GCA_049964315.1 Clostridia bacterium
CCTCGGACGACAGCGCCGCCTGGTTGAGCCGCCCTCCCTCTTCGAGCAAGGGAATCAGTCGATCCAAAAGATTCAGTTCCTCCCGCGCCTCCTGCGTCACCTTCTTGCCGCCGGTGAGACGGTCCCGGCGCTTCAAGAGCGCATCCAGGTCGGCCAGGGACAGCTCGAGCTCCATATCGGTGGCGGCGTGGAGAGCGTCGGGCGGCTCCCCCAGGCTGTTTTCGAAACCCCGCAGCACGTGCACCAGGGCGTCGACGGCGCGCACGTCATTCAGGAATCGGTTGGGTCCCTCATTGGCGCTGCGCACGAGCCCGGGCACGTCCACCACCTGGATCTGGGCCGGCGTCACCTTGCGCGGGTGGTACAGGGCGGCCAGCGCTGTAAGCCGCGGATCCGGCACGGCGGCGGCCCCGCGGTGTGCCTCGGCACGGCCGCCGAAGGCCGACGTGGACCGATCCGCGCCGGTCAGGAGATTGAAGATGGTGGTCTTGCCGGAACCCTGGCTCCCGATCAGTCCGACGTCCATGGCCGCCTCCCCCGGCATTATAGACAGGCCCCGAGGCGCCCACAATCAATCTCCGCCGCTTGACGGCGCCCGGCAGGCGCAGGAAGAGTTGGAGAGGGGCGTGTGCGGCCGTGGTCGAGGTGCATCCGGTGACCCCCGGGCTGGTGGGCGTCTTCTCGGACATCCTGCTGGAGGCGTCCCGCTTTCTGGCAGAGCGCGGCCAGCCGATGTGGGATCCAGAAACGCTGGTGCCCGCGGCTCTTCTGCATGCATACCGGATGGAGGATCTCTATCTCGGCACCCTCTCGGGCGAGCCGCCCGCCACGCTCATCCTGCAGGAGAAGGACGCGTATTCTGGCCGGGCGCGGCGGATTCCCTATTCCTGCATCAGCTCGCCATCCGTCGGGCCTTCGCCGGCACCGGAGTCTCGTCAGATCTGGTGGACTGGGCCAAGACCCAAACTGACCGCCGCCGGCGCCGGTATCTGCGGCTCGATGCCGCGGCGGACCGCCCGAAGCTCGAGGCTTTCTACCTCCGCCAGGGGTTTCGCCGCATGCGCACGGCCCTGGTGGGGCGATATCCAACGGTTTTCCGGGAGTGGGACTCGCGCGGAGGACTCCCGAATATGAAGCCCGAACATTTGTAGCAAGATCTGGGGAGGGGTGGTCCGATGGAGACGGGCGGGGTGGGCTCGTACTGGGCTCGCAGGGTTCTCGGCACACCCGAGCCGGAGGTTCCGGCACGCGAGCCGCAGCGGTCCGCCGACACCCCTCAGCGCGCGGCCGAGCTTCTCTCGCTGCTGCTTGACCGCCACACGGGCCGGGCGCTTTCCGATGTGTACCCGCTCACGATGGTGGACACGCCCGAGGGCCCCGCGCCGGCCATCGTGACGGTGCGCGACATCACGCCCCCCGCCGTCGACGCCGCCCGGGCCGAAGATCATCTGCGCGGTGCCCTGGAACTTGTCTTCGGCATCGGTCCCATCTACGCGGAGCGGTTCCGGCAGGCCGGGCTTTCGCGCCTGGACCAGCTCGTGGAACACCCGGTCTACGGGCCGCGCGCCCGGGCTGTCCTCGACCTCATCGGCCGTGACCCGGGCCGGGCCTCGGCGCTCATCCGCGAGCGGATGTCGCCGTCACATCCCCTGCTGTGGTGGACGACCGCCCTCTACCCGTCGTCGTCGATCCTGTTCGTGGACATCGAGACGATGGGCTTCTTCGGCGTCGCGGTCATCTTGATCGGCCTCGCGGAGTGGATCGGAGACCGTCTCCACATCACCCAGTACGTGGCCCGGAACGTCTCCGAGGAACCGCAGATCCTGGCCGCCTTTGCCGCCCACGCGGCCGGCAAGCCCGTGCTGGTGAGCTACAACGGGCGTTCCTTTGACTGGCCCACCCTGGAAGCACGCGCCTCGTACTACGGTATCCCCCTCCAGCACCCGGGCTGGCCGCACTATGACCTCTTGCACTTTGCCCGCCGGTGCTGGCGCGAGAACCTGCCGGATTTTCATGCCACCACCGTCGAGCGCGAGATTTTGGGAGTGGTCCGCGAGGACGACCTGCCCGGTTCGTACGTGCCGGCCTTTTACGAGCAGTACAGCCAGGAAAACAACGTGGGACCGCTGTGCTACATCGTCGACCACAACCGCCAGGACATGGAAGGCATGGCCCGCATCTTCACGCGCCTGACCGAGGAGTGGACGCTGCGTGTCGGTTGAACACCTGTACCGCGCCCTCCGTCAGGAAGAACCGTTTCGCGACTTCGTCACCCACGTGGAGGACGTGCCCCCGCGGCAGCCGGTCGCCGGCCATCTGCGTGCGCCGCTGCCCGGGGCGTTCCAGCAATATCTCGACCGGCGCGGCTTCACGCTGCGCCGTCACCAGGCGCTTACCATCGACCACCTGCGCGCCGGCTCCCATGTCCTCATCGCCACGCCGACGGCCTCGGGCAAGACCCTGGGCTTCAACATTCCGGTGCTGGAGCGGCTCATGCTCGATCCGGAGGCGACAGCGCTTTACGTCTATCCCACCAAGGCGCTTTCCCAGGACCAGTTCACGCATCTGGCCGAGCTGGCCCGGGAAGTGTGCGTGGATCCGGGGGCGGCCGTCTACGATGGTGATACCCCGTCGGGGCGACGGCCGGCCATCCGTGAGCGAAGCCGTCTCGTCCTCACCAATTTCTACATGCTGCATCAGACCCTGCCCTGGGCCCACCAATGGGACCGGTTCCTCCGTCATCTCGCGTTTGTCGTCATCGATGAGGCGCACACCTACCGGGGCGTTTTTGGCTCCAACGTCGCCCTGCTCATCCGTCGCCTGCGGCGGCTGCTGGCGCTTTACGGCGCCGAGCCGCAGTTTGTCCTGGCATCCGCCACCATCGCCAACCCGGCAGAGTTCTTCCTGCGCCTCACCGGGCTAGACCCGGTTGTCGTCGACCAGGACGGCTCGGCGCGCGGCCGCAAACGGTATGTTTTCTACAATCCCGAAGCGCTCGGGCCCAATATCGCCTCCCCCCATCAGGAAACCGCCCGCATCCTCGCACGGGCCGTGGAGGAGGACGTCCAGACGCTGTGCTTTGCCGTCTCCCGGCAGCTGGCGGAACTGGTGGCGCGGTGGACCCGGGAGGCTCTCGGCTCCACCCGTCCCGCCATGGTGGAACGGGTGAGCCCGTACAGGGCCGGATACCTCCCGCACGAGCGGCGCGAGCTGGAAGAGGGCCTCCGCCGCGGCGACATCCGCGGCATGGTCAGCACCAACGCTCTCGAGGTCGGGATCGATATTGGAAGCCTGGACGCCGTCATCATGTCCGGCTTTCCCGGCACGATGATCTCGGCGCGTCAGCAGGCGGGGCGCGCCGGCCGCGGTGAGGAGGACTCCCTTGTGGTGTGGGTGCCCTTCGCGGACCAGCTCGATCAGTATCTGGCCCGCCACCCGGACGCGTTCTTCGGCCGGCCGCACGAACACGCCATCGTCGATCTGGAGAACCCATACATCCTGGCGGGGCATCTCCTGTGCGCGGCGGCGGAACGCCCCCTGACGGTGGAGGAGGCGGCGCGCTTCTTCGGGCCTAAGGCCGCGGCAGTCCTCGAGTCCCTGGCGCACCAGGGCCTGTTGCGCCTCACCCCGCGCGGCTATGTGTACCAGTCGCATCCGGCCGCCTCCCAGGTGGTGTCTCTCGACGCCACCGGCCTCCAGCCGACCGTGAAGGTCGTGACCGAAGACGAGGTGCTGCTGGAAACCATGGACTGGACCAAGGCGCTGGAGGAGGCGCATCCCGGCGCCGTGCTGCTTCACCGCGCCGAGACGTACGTGGTGTCCGCGCTCGACCTGGACCACTACGTGGCCACCGCCAAAAAACAGCCCGTCGACTACTGGACCGATCCGGTGAAGCTTGTGGATATCCACATCCTGGACGAGCGGCGGTTGCGCGAAGGCGGCGGGGTGCGGCTCTCCTGGGGTGAGATCGAGGTGACGGAGCAGGTCACGGGGTACAAGACCCGCGTCTTTGACCAGATGATATCCCTCAACGGTCTTACGCTGCCGTCCGTCACCTACAAGACCACGGGGATGTGGTTCACACTGCCGGAGGACTTCGTGCGCGAACTGCGGCTCCGCCACCGCAACGTGATGGGCGGACTCCATGGGGCCGAGCACGCCATGATCGGTCTCATGCCGCTCTCGGTGCTGTGCGATCGCTGGGATCTGGGCGGCCTGTCGGTTCCGGTCCATCCCGACACCGCTGCCGCCACCGTATTCGTCCACGAAGGCGTGGAAGGCGGCATCGGACTCACGGAGAAGGGCTTTGAGCTGGCCCACGACATCGTCCGCGCCACCTATGATCTGGTGCGCACCTGCCCCTGCGAGGTGGGCTGCCCGTCGTGCGTCTACTCGCCGAAGTGCAGCAACGACAATCTGCCCATGGATAAACAGCTGGCCATTGAGGTGCTGGCCCGCTTCCTCGACGTGCCCCCGTCTCCCTGAAGCAGCCGCTCATGCCCCCGCCCTGCCCGCCCGCTCTCGCGGCCAGGCCTGTCAGCCCTGACCGCCCCGAAGCTCCGACGCCTTGACCCCGTCCAGGAAGTGGACCACCCGTTCGGCGTAGAGTGCCGGGTGATCGGTCGGCCCATAGCAGTGCCCGGTGTCCGGCACCATGAACACCCCGGACTGCGGCCGGTCCTGGACGGCCGCCATGAGCTCCTGGTTCATATCCTCCTCCACCAAATACTCCCGCTCGCCGTAGACGAGCAGCACGGGCTCTGTCACCTGGGACAGGGAAACCGCGGCGTGGAGCGCACCGTGGATGCTGCGGTACAGCGAGAGGAACAGCCGAAGCGCCGGGAGGAGCAGCCGCACCAGGGGTCCCTGGCGGGTCAGGTCCCTCCACAGCACGCGGCCCAGGTTGTCCACCACGCCGTCCAGCACCAGCGCGGCCACCGGTTCGGTGATGGCGACGTGCAGTGCGGTCGAGCCGCCGATGGAAAAGCCCATCAGCACCGGTCGGGGAAGGGCGTGTTCCTGGACCGTCCGCAGCACGGAGATGATGTGGCGGGGCTGGAAGCCGGGCGCCGACACGACATCCATGCCCGCTGCGTGCAGTTCGCGAACGAACGCACCGAGGGATTCCGTCTGCAGGGTGAAAACGGTTCCCCCCAGCGCCGGCACCAATATCAGGGTGAAGGAGGCATCAGGGCAGGGAAAGTGCCACGCGGGCACGCGGGAGCCGGCAACGGTCCAGGTCTCGTAGGAGAGGCCGAACGCCTCGGGACCCTGCATGCCTTTGGGCGGGCGGCTCGGGCGCAGGAAAGCCTGCGTCAGCACGTATCCGCCAGCCAGGTAGCCCATCACGATCAGGATGATGAGTGCGATCAGGGAGCGACCCTCCGTTTCAGGGTCCCGAATGCGGGTCCCGGAGCGCGTCAAACAGGTCCAGTTCCTCCGGCGACGGCACCTCGAACATATTCGCCCAGCCCGCGAGGTCATCCTCTCGCACGGGAACCGCACCCGCGGGCAGCCGGCGGTTTCTCACCCGCAGCCGCTCCCGGAGCGTCTCCAGGGGCGGGTTGAAGAGGCAGAGCTCGACCGTATGGCCCGCTGAGCGCGCCCACTGTCGCAGCTCGTCCCGTTCGCACCGGGACCAGAACCCATTTTCCAGGATCACGTGGCGGCCCATCCCCAGGACCCGTTCGGCGACGCGGCGCTGGAGACGCTCCACCCGGGTGCGGGCACCTCGTCACAGCCGTCCAGGCCCAGCTCGCGGAGCCATTCGTCCGGCGCCAGCCGTAAGGCAGGCAGGACCCGTTCCAGCTCCCGCGCCCGGGTCGTCTTTCCGGAGCCGGGAAGCCCGCACATCAGGACGAGCCAGGCCATGAACTCCCTCCCCAGCTATGATAATGGCCGGTAGACTATCCGCGGTGGTGACTATGCCGGACCCGCTCTCTCCCGATCTCGTGCAGGCGCGCGCTTATCTCTCGCACCGGTACCGGACGCCGCTGTCCGACCTCACCCTGGTTGGCGCCGGGGAGTGGTCCCGGGCCTATGGCTTTTGCCTCGAGGGTGAGGAGGTGGTGGCCCGGTTCGGACCGTATCGCGAGGACTTCGAGAAAGATGCGCTGATGGCCCGGATCCCTCACGCCGGCGTGCCGATTCCCAGGGTGCTCGACGCGGCCTCGACGCCCTGGGGCCGCATGCAGGTCGCCGAGCGCGTCCACGGCCGGTTTCTGGATGACCTCGACGACCCGTCCCTGCGGCAAGTGCTCCCGCACCTGCTCTCGGTGCTGGACGATCTGGCCGCAGTCGTGGTCCCCGGCCAGCGTGGATATGGTCTCTTCGATCCCGAAGGCCGCGCGCCCCATTCGTCCTGGCCGGAGGCACTCCTCTCCGCTGGGGAGGATGATCCGGCACGCCGCGTACACGGCTGGAGGGACCGTCTCGCAGCGTCCGCGACCGGAAGCGGTCCGTTCGACAGGGCGTTCGGCGTGCTGCAAAGCCTGGCCCGGGATCTTCCCGATGCCGTTCACATCATCCATCAGGACCTGCTGCACCGGAACGTGTTTGTCACGCGTGCACAGGTGTGCGGCGTGATTGACTGGGGCAATGCCCTCTTCGGCGATTTCCTCTACGACTGGGCCTTCATCCTCTACTGGCTGCCGTTCACCCCCGGTGGCCGCGCACTTGACGCCCGGGCCCTGTTCTCCCGCCACTGGGAGCAAACAGGACGCGTCCCGGAGCAGGCAGACGCGCGGCTTCTGGCCTACCAGATCCACATCGGCCTTGAGGCCCAGGCCTACAACGCCTTTCAGGGCCGCTTTGACGAGGTGGCGCGGTACGCGGCCCATACGCTGGCGCTCCTGGGGGAGCGCGGTTAGCCGCCGGAAGCGGACTCTCCGCTTCCGGCCGCCTGTTCCACGGCTGCATGGCACCCGCCAGTCAAGCCCAATGGTCAATCCTTGGTTTCGGCCGCCTCCACCTCCTCACGCTGCAGGATGTCGTCCTGATGCAGGTCGAGCCCTATCTCGGCCGCAACCTCCTCCTCGAAACTGCTCAGATTCAGCGGTTCCTTCGCGTCCCGGAGCGCCGTGAGCGTCCGGCGCCGATTTCGTCGTCCCATCACGCCTCCCTCCTTTCCCCATTCATGGCTCGTCCGCGCCTGAGCTTAGTGTGGCCGGACCTGGGATCGGCACACGAATGAGTTAATGGCGGTTTCAACAAATGCGGCCTCGCGAGGAAAAACTGACGCGGCGCTTTTGGACACCCGTCCTTGGTTCACGTTATGATCTCGTCCAAGTTCAGGCGTCGGCCTTTCGAAGGAGCAAGCACACATGCACGAGGCACGGCGCTTCCGGCTTGAGAGCCGCATCGCGCACGTCGGGGTGGGAAGCGACCCACGTTTTGGCGCCGTCACGGTGCCGGTGTATCAAGCCGTGACCTACCAGCATCCTGGATCGGGTCTCGGTCCGTTCGACTACACGCGGACGGCCAACCCGACCCGCACCGCGGCCGAACAGGCGCTGGCCGATCTGGAAGGCGGCGCCGGCGCCACTCTGTTTGCCTCCGGTATGGCCGCCATCACGGCGGTCCTGCACCTCTTGCGCCAGGGCGATCACATCGTTCTGACCCAGGACCTGTACGGCGGCACGTATCGCGTCCTGCACGATATTTTTGAACCGCTGGGGCTGCGGGCGGAGTTTGTCGACACCACCCGTCCCGAGGTGGTGCGTGAAGCCGTGCGCCCGGAGACCCGGCTCATTTTTGTCGAAACGCCGTCCAATCCCCTCCTGCGTGTGAGCCCCCTGCAGGCTCTCTCCGCCATCGCACACGAGGCGGGCGCGCTCATGGCGGTCGACAACACGTTTATGACATTTGCCCGCCAGCGCCCGCTGGACCATGGCGCGGACCTCGTCCTGTATTCCGCCACCAAGTACCTGGCGGGCCATAACGACGTGCTGGCCGGACTGGTCGTGGCCCAAAGCGCCGAGCTGTCCACGCGCATCGCCGAGATCCAGAACGCGACCGGCGGCGTCCTCGCACCCTGGGACACCTATCTCCTCCTGCGCGGCCTGAAAACGCTCGCGCTGCGTCTGAACCAGGCGGAGCAGAGCGCCCGGCGCATCGCCGAAAGCCTGCTCGGCCATCCCGCGGTCGCCCGTGTGTTCTATCCGCAGGTCCCGATGGTGAGTGCGGAGGCCGCCAGGCTGCACCAGTCTCAGGCCAGCGGCACCGGCGCCATGGTGTCGTTCCAGCTCCGCGAGCTGGATGCCGTCGGTCGCCTGATGGACAGTCTGCAACTGATCCTGCCGGCGGTGAGTCTGGGAGGCGTGGAATCCCTCATCACCCACCCCTACAGCGAGACCCATCGCGAGTTCCCGGAGGAGCGGCGCCTCGAACTGGGCTTCGTGCCCGGGCTCATGCGGCTTTCGGTTGGCATCGAAGACGTGGAAGACCTGGTGGAGGACTTGAAGGAGGCGCTGAACACGTTATGAGCGGGCACGAGGAGCGCGATCTGGGCACCCGTTTCGTCCATACCGGTGAGGAACGCGATCCCGCCACCGGGGCCCTGACGCCGGCCGTGTATCGGGCCGTCAGCTTTCACCAGCCGGATCCGTTCAACGCGCACGGCTTTGACTATTCCCGTTCCGGCAATCCGACCCGGGCCGCCCTGGAAAACGCGCTGGCGCGATTGGAAGGGGGCGTGCGCGGATTTGCCTTCGCCTCCGGCAACCAGGCCATCACCGCGTCGCTGCTGCTTTTAAAGAGCGGCGATCATGTGCTGGTGACGCGCGACTGCCAGGGGGGCACCCAGCGCCTCTTCCGCGCGGTGCTGGCGCGGTTTGGCCTGTCGGCGACGTACGTGGACACGCACGATCTCGATGAGGTCGAGCACGCGCTGCGGCCCGAGACCCGCGCCATCCTGGTGGAGAATTACTCCAACCCGTTCCTGAACGTGACGGATGTCGCTGTCCTGGCGGAATGGGCCCATGCGCACGGACTCCTCGTCATGGTGGACAACACGTTTCTCACGCCGGCCGGCCAGAATCCCCTCGAGCTGGGGGCGGATCTGGTCATGCATTCCGCCACCAAGCTCATGGCCGGCCATGCCGACGTCACCGCGGGCGTGGTGGTGGCCCGCGAAGAGGCGTGGGCGGGACCGCTCTACACGGTCCAGAATGCGACCGGCGGCATCCTCTCGCCTGACGACTCATATCAGGTGCTGCGGGGCCTGCACACCCTGCCGCTCCGCCTTGAGCGGGCAGCCGCCAGCGCGGGGGCACTGGCGCGCTGGCTTGAAGGGCAGGAAGAGGTGGCGGCGCTCTATTATCCGGGCCTGGACGGCCATCCCGGCCACCAACTCGCGCGCCGCACCACCCGCACCTTCGGCGCCATCGTGACGCTGCGGCTGCGGCGGTCTGAAAGCGCCTCCGCCTTCGTGCAAGCCCTGCAGCTGGTGCAGGTGGGCGCCGGCTTCGGCGGCACCGAGACCACTCTCTCCGTGGCGGCGCTGCACTGCCACGGCGCGCTGACCGACGAGGAGCGGCAGGCGCGCGACATCACGCCCGCCGTCATGCGCTTTTCGGTGGGCCTGGAAGACCCGGACGACATCATCGCGGATGTCGACCGGGCCCTCCAGGCGGCGCACCGCGCATCTTAGGAAGCCGGAAGCTCCGTCCCGTTCAGGATCAGGACACGGCGGATGGCGGCGGTTTTCTCCAGCATGGCGGAGACGGAGCAGTAGCGTTCGGCGGACAGCATCACCGCGCGGCTGAACTGCTCCGGCTTCGCGTCAGGCGACTGCAGCGAGAACACCAGGTCGATCTGGTTGAATACCCGCGGATGCTCGTCGCGCCGGTCCGCTTTCACATCAATGCCGAAGTCGTCGACGGTGACCCGCATCTTCTGCAGGATCGACAGCACATCGATCCCGGTGCAGCCCGCCAGGGAGATGGCGGTGAGTTCGGTGGGGCGAAAGCCCTGCTCGCGGCCGCCCACATCAGGCCCCGCGTCCATTACGAGTTCGTGCCCCGACTCCGACGTGGCCTTCATGGCCATGCCCTCGATGAGTTTAATGCTCGCGCTCGGCATCCAAGATTCCTCCCCAATTTCTCTCTAAACGGATTCCTAAACTTCCTCCCCGGCGACGCGTGCGGCCGCGACCATGGGCAGCGGCGGCCGCGGCCTCCACACGGGGTCTTCGGTGACCGCCTGGTCCCGCTCCTCAGCGCTCCGATAGCACCGCTCCCACCGATCGCAGTGCAGGCAGTGAGGTCCCACCTCCCGCTCCGGAAGCCGCCCCTCCAGCGCCCAGTTGCGCGCCAGCACGACCCGCTCCCGCACCCAGCCCGACAGCTCATTGGGCCATGCGAGGCCAAACTGGAGGCGCCGCCGCGGTTCTTCGCGGGAATCGATGACGATGCGGCCGAGCGGATAGTGCGTGATCTCGAGGTACAGGGCCAATTGCGCACCGAAGGTGACCGGAGGCTCGCCCGCCTCCGCGATGTCCTGGAAGCGCTCCGGATTGACGGTCTTGTACTCCACCACCGTCACCTGGCCGGCGCTGTCCCGCATGAGGGCGTCCGCGCGCCCGGACACCCCGAGTTCCGGATCCCGGATCGACGACTCCGCTGCCAGGAGCTGGCCGGTGCCGGCCAGCTCCTGGATGAATGTCTTGTGCCAGGCGCTTCCCGCTGCCATGCGGGCCCGGGTGTCGGCGTCCAGGCGGCGCCCGAATCCCATCATGTCCATGGTGGCGTAGCGAAGACAGGACCCGGCCAGATGAGGCGGAAAGGAGCGGACTTTTCTCGGCATCTCAGCGCACGGTTTCGCCTGGCGTCAGCTCCACCACGTCGGTGGAGTCGCCCACCAGGGCCCGGAGCGCGTCCGGCGTACCGGTCAGCGCGTCGAAGGTGCCGTAATGCATGGGGATGACGTGTTTTGGCTTCAAGAGGCCCACCGCGTAAGCCGCCTCCTTGGGCGCCATGGTGAAGTGGCCGCCGATGGGGAGCAGGGCGATGTCCGGCGCGTAGAGGTCATGGATGAGGGCCATGTCGCCAAACACGGCGGTGTCGCCGGCGTGATAAAGGGACAGCCCGTTCTCCAGCGTGACCACAAATCCCGCCGCCTCGCCGCCATAGACGACCCCGTGCTCACCGGAGATGCCGCTCGAATGTACGGCGTGCACCATGGTGAAACGGATCCCGTCCAGTTCCACGGTGCCGCTCTTATTCATGCCGATGGTGTGGGCCACCCCCTGTGCCTCGAGGTAGCTCGCAATCTCGAAGTTGGACACCACCGTGGCGCCGGAGCGGCTGGCCAGCGCGGCCGCGTCGCCCATGTGGTCAAAGTGGCCGTGCGAGATCGTGATGATGTCGGCGTCAGCCATGGTGCGGAAGCGTTCCGGGCACCGCGGGTTCTCGGTCAACCAGGGGTCCATCACGATATGTTTGCCGCCCGGTGAGCGAACGAGAAAGGTGGCGTGTCCGAGCCAGGTGATTTCAGCGCCGTCAAGATTCATGTCAAAGCCCTCCCCCGGACCCTAGGTCCGGCCGAATCCACGCCGGGAGCTCGAAGAGGGTGGCCAATACCGCGACGGCCCCCGCCCGGACCAGGTCCTGATGGGTAAAAGTGTTGCCGAGCACGGCAACCCCGTCAATACGGGCGGCGCGCGCGGCGGCCATGTCGTAGGGGCTGTCTCCCACCATGACCGCCTCGGCAGGCGACACCCCCGGGAAGTGGCCCAGCGCCAGCTCCAGCGGATCCGGATCGGGCTTGTGGCGCGTGGTGGATTCGACGCCTACCACAACCGTAAAGGCGTCCTCGAGGCCCAGCCAGCGGAGGCCGCGCTCCACCATCAGGCGCCGCTTGGAGGAGACGACGCCGAGGGCAATGCCCTGTCCGCGAAGCCAGCCCACCGCCTCCCGGGCCCCCGGCATCGGCGCCACCGATCGGTCATGCACCTCGTCGTTATGCGTCCGATAGGCGCGGACCAGCCGGTCCACCAGCGCGTCGTCGGCGTCCGGGAAGAGGCCCCGAAACTGGGTCTCCAGCGTCCGCCCCAGGTAGGGTGTGAGCACCTCGTCGGCCACGTCGGTCCCCGCCACGCTCCTCAGCGCATAGTGGGTGCTGGCCCGGACCAGCGGCGTGGTGTCCAGCAGGGTGCCGTCCAGGTCAAACAACACCACCCGAGTTGGGCCGGCGCGGCGGCTGAACACGTGTCTGTCCATGATCGCGGAGTCCCCCGAAAGCGGATTTTCAGAGCGGAAGGCCCACCACCCGGGCAGGATCTCCGTTGCTGCCCCCCACCTTGATGGGAAGGGCAATGAGCCGGAAGCGATCGGGCAGGTCCGGGGTGTAGGCCAGGTCCTCGATGATGAGGCAGTCCCCCTCAAGCAGGATGCGATGGATGGGATAGTCGACGGTGTCCACCGGATCGACCGAGGCGGCGTCAATCCCGAGCAGGCCCACTCCGTGGGCCACCAGCCAGCGCGCGCCATCCTCGGACAGCACCGGAAAGTCGAAATACCCGGGGGTGCCCCACCGCGCGTAGGCGCCGGTCACCAGCACCACCGCCTCGCCTGCAAACCCGTCTCCGAGCCCCGCCGCCAGCATGGAGGCCGTGACGGGACTGCCGGCCGCCTTGACCACACGGGCGGTCGTGATGAAACGCTCCAGCGGGTAGCGGTCCAGCGGACGCCCTCCCGCGACGAAGTGGAGCTGGCCGTCGATGTGCGTGCCGGTGTGGTTCCAGAAGCGGTATTCGGACATCCCGTACCCCTCTCGCTCCGGCGTCGCCAACGCCTTCAGCACCGGCTGGGGTTTGCCCGGGTGCATCGGCATGTCCTCCCAGATCGTGCGGGTCAAATCCCACATCGTCCCCACCTCCGCCTCCACTGTACCGTTGTACCGCGGACACCGCGAGTGCCGTAAGGGCCGCGGCGGCCGCGCGGGCCGTACGGCAGGGGCCGCAGGCGCCGACCGCGAATGGGAAGCTCCAAAACGGGGGTGCGCCATGCTGAGCCGGGAGGACAATGAACTCGTCACCCGAGTGGGGCCGGGTTCGGTAATGGGCGACGTGCTGCGGCGCTTTTGGGTGATCGTGGGCCGCTCGGAGGCGCTCCGGGCGGATGGCGACCCGGTGCGGGTGCGGCTCTTCGGCCGCAATTTCGTCGCATTTCGGGCCACCGACGGGCGTGTCGGCGTGTTTGACGAGGCCTGTCCACACCGGGGCGCCTCACTGCTGCTGGCCCGCAATGAAGACTGCGCCCTCACCTGCATCTTTCACGGCTGGAAGTTTGACGTCTCCGGTCAGACGGTTGCCGTGCCGACCGAACCGCCGGAACGCGAGGCGGCGTTCCGGGCCAAGGTGCCGCTCCGGGCCTATCCCGTCAGGGAGGCGGGCACGGTGATCTGGGCATATCTCGGCGACGGAGAAGCACCTCCGTTTCCCGACTTCGAGTTTACCCACCTGCCCGACGATCAGGTATTTTCGCGCGTGGCCTACACGCATTGCAACTGGCTTCAGGGGGTGGAGGCCACCATCGACTCCAGCCACGCCAGCATCCTCCACAAGTCCTGGGTGGCCGAGCGATCGCGGGAGTGGGCCAGTTTCCAGGCCGACTCGGCTCCCGTTTACGATCTGGACGTCACCAGCTACGGCGTTCGCGCGGCCGCGCTGCGAAACTTCACGGACGGGCGCATGAACGTCCGGGTGACGGAGTTCGTGCTGCCGTTCTACGCGTTCATCCCCTTCGAGGCGCCGCGCAATGTCATCTTCTCCATGCCGGTGGACGACGAGTGGACCGCCCAGTGGTACATCTTCTACAACTCAGAGGGCTCCATCGCGGAGTACATGGCCCAGCACGACCGCCGCTATCCCGGCGACCCCAACAACTTCTACCAGCCCAAGGGCACTTTCGAGAATCGCTGGCTGCAGGACCGGGCCAAGCTCCACGGCCACTGGACCGGCATGCCGGGCCTGATCTACGAGGATTTCGTGGTGGAGGAGAGCATGGGACCCATCGTCGACCGGGCGAAGGAATACCTCGGCTCGAGCGACGCCCTCATCGTCCGCGTCCGCCGCGAGCTCCTGAAAATGGCCCGTGCCCACGCCGCCGGTGAGCGTGATGCAGGCCCGCCCCCGGATGTGGACTACCCGTCCATCCGCGCCCGTAACACGATGCTGGACAAGGGCGCCGACTGGCGTCACGCACTCCACTACCAGGTGTCCTGACCCTGAGGCGGAAGCCGCCGATACGAGGAGGGGTCGGATGTTTCTCGTGTTCGACATCGAGACGGTCCCGGACGTTGGGGCCCTGGCCCGCTGGCTGCACCTGCCGCCCCGGAGCGATCCGGATGCGGTGATGGCTGCCTGGCGCGAGGCGAGACCGGAGGCGGTCATGCCAAAACCTCCCTTTCAGCAGGTGGTGGCCATTGCCGGCGCCGTGATTGGCGAGGATGGCCGGCTCGAGACCCTGAAAGCC
>JBMFXK010000021.1:0-14334 GCA_049964315.1 Clostridia bacterium
GTCACGCGCCGGCCATGGGGGCACGCTCGATCCGGATGCCGCAGGCGTCCTGCCGATCGGGGTGGGGCGGGGGCTTGCCCTGCTGGGCCGGATCGACTGGAGTCCGAAGGGGTATGTCGCGCTCGCCCGCGTGGGCGTTCTGACCGACACGCTCGACGCCGCCGGTGAGACCGTTGCCCGATCATGTGCACCGTGGCCTACGCGGGCTGATTGGGAGCGGACGGCACGCTTCCTGACAGGCCGGGGCGTCCAGATTCCGCCCCGCCTGTCCAGCATCAAGCAGGGGGGACAGCGCGCCTACGCGCGTGCGCGCCGCGGCGAAGGTTTCGTGCTGCCGCCGCGACCCATTCACATAGAAAGGCTGACCGTCCAGGCCTGCGAAGCCGACCGCTTCCAGTTTGCCGTCGAGGCGTCATCCGGCACCTACGTCCGGGCGCTGGTGCGCGACTGGGGGTTCATGCTGGGGCAGGCCGCCCATCTCACGGCCCTCGTGAGAACCCGGGCCGGGCCGTTCCGGGTGGCCGACGCCGTCACGCTGGAGGAGCTGGCCGAAGACGGCGTCGACCGGCACCTGCTCTCCTGGCGCGCGGTCTGGGACGGTCCGGTCGCCGTCCTTGCGGAGGACGAGGCGGCGCTGGTGGAGTCGGGCCGCTGGCCGACCCGGATCACTATCCCGGATGGGCGGCCCACCGCGCTCGTGGCGGGGAACCGGCTCCGGGCGCTGGCCAGCGATACGGGCCATTATCTGCGCGTCTTTCCAGGGGGTCTTGGCTGATGTCTTCGATTCAGGTCCTGTCCATCGGCACCTTCGACGGGGTTCACCGGGGGCACCAGGCCCTGTTGGAGCGAGCCGCCCTCCATGCCCGCCGGCTCTCCAGCGGATTTGCGGTGTTGACCTTCGACCCGCCGCCCAAGGCCGTGCTGCGTCCCGACAGCCCGGTCGCCGAACTGACGCCGCGGCAGGAGAAAGTGAGCTGGCTCGAGGCGTTTGGGGCCACCGAGGTCGACGTGATTCCCTTCACCGCCGAGTTTGCCCGTGTCGAGGCGGAGGCGTTCCTGGAGGAGTGGGTTTGGGAACGGTTTCATCCCGCCGTCCTCATCGAGGGCCATGACTTTACGTTTGGCCGCGAAGCCCGCGGCACCATCGAGGTGCTCAGGCGTTGGGCCGCTGCCCACGCCATCACGCTGGAAGTACTGGAACCGGTCCGGCTCGACGGGGTGGTGGTCTCCAGCACGGAGATACGGGGGCTTGTCCGCGATGGCCAGCTGTCTGCGGCTCGAGTGTTCCTGGGGCACCCGTTTGCCGCCTATGGGCGCGTGGAACGCGGGGAGGCCCGGGGTCGCCGACTCGGGTTTCCCACGGCCAACGTCGCGCTGGCACCCACCAAGCAGATGCCGCCCTATGGCATCTATGCCGGAATGACCCGCCTGGCGGACGGGGAACGCTACATGGCGGTGGCCAGCTGGGGAGTGCGGCCGATGTTTCAGACCTGCGATCCGATGCTGGAAGTTCACATACTGGACTACGCCGGCAGTCTTTACGACCAGATGCTCTGGTTCGAGTTCGAGAGTTACCTGCGCCCGGAGGCGGCCTTTGCCGGGCTCGAGGAACTTCAAGCTGCGATGCAGGCCGACGTGACGACGGCGCGAGCCCGCCTGGCGGGCGGTTAGCAGCCCGCCGCGGCTTGTGCTAGAATGCGTCAGGCAGGGCGCCGGGAAGCGCCCCTTTGGCGCCAGACAGGATTGGGAACGGGACAGCGTGATAGGAGGAGAAGCGTGGCGCTTCAGTCCGAGGCGAAGCAAGAGATCATTCATCAACACCAGATTCACGAACAGGACACCGGGTCGCCGGAAGTCCAGGTCGCACTGCTAACCCGCCAGATAGCGGATCTCACGGAACACCTCAAGATTCACAAGAAGGATTTCCACTCTCGACGGGGCCTCTTGAAGATGGTGGGACAGAGGCGCGCCCTCTTGAACTACCTCCGCAAGAAAGATGCCGCCCGCTATCACAAGCTCATCAACGAGCTGGGCCTCCGCCGCTGAAGCGGCCGGGGGCCTTTCTTCGTTTTGCGGCCGTGTTTCGGTTGCGCCATAATGAACCGATGAGACGGAAGTGTAAGAAATAGGGAGGCCCTGATTGATGGAAGTCCACACAGCCGAGTTGCTGGTGGGCGGACGGGTCATGACCTTAGAAACCGGCCGTCTGGCCAAGCAGGCCAGCGGGGCCGTCTTCGTGCGTTACGGAGACACGGCCGTTCTGGTGACCGCTACGGCATCTCGCCAACCGCGCGAAGGTCTTGATTTCTTCCCCCTCACGGTCGATTTTGAGGAACGCATGTATGCGGTCGGAAAGATTCCAGGCGGGTTTATTAAACGTGAGGGGCGGCCGACCGAACGAGCCATCCTGGCCGCGCGTTTGACGGACCGGCCAATCCGACCGTTGTTTCCCGAGGGCTTTCGTAATGACGTGCAGATCGTCGCCACGGTCATGTCCGTGGACCACGATCACAGTCCCGAAGTGTGCGGTATGGTGGGTGCCTCGGCCGCCCTGACGCTGTCCGATATTCCCTTTGACGGGCCCATTGGAGCTGTCGAAGTGGGGCTGGTCGACGGGGTCCCCATCATTAACCCGACCCTTGAACAGTCCGAGCGCAGCCGGCTGAAGCTGATGCTGGCGGGCACGTATGACAACGTCCTCATGATC
This sequence comes from Clostridia bacterium, assembly GCA_049964315.1. Lineage (GTDB taxonomy): Bacteria > Bacillota > Sulfobacillia > Sulfobacillales > JAIMBI01 > JAKATP01. The sequence goes on from JBMFXK010000021.1 coordinate 2,708, forward strand.
GAGGCGGGCGCGAACGAGGTCACCGAGTCGGAGGTCTTGGACGCGATCTTCGCCGGGCATCATGAGATCCGGCGCATCGTGGAGGTCATTCGCGACTTCCAGGAGCGGGCGGGTAAGCCGAAGGGCAAATACACCCTCTACCTTCCCTCCGAGGAGCTCAGCCACGCCGTCAAGAAAGTGGCAGAGCCGGCCCTGGAGGCTGCGCTGGGCGTCGAGGACAAGGTGGAGCGCGATGCGGCCATCGACGACGTCAACCGGCGCGTCACCGAGCAGATCCTGGAGACCTTCCCGGACAAGTCCAAAGAGATCCAGGCCGTGTTGAAGAAGATCCAGAAGGATAAGGTCCGGCACGCCATCATCCAAGACGGCATACGTCCCGATGGCCGCAAGCGCGATGAGATCCGACCCATTACGGTCGAGATCGGCGTCTTGCCGCGCGCCCACGGGTCGGGTCTCTTCACCCGCGGCCAGACCCAGGCGCTCACCTCGCTGACCCTGGGCCCGCTCTCGGACCGCCAGATCCTGGACGGCATCGGGTTGGAGGACAGCAAGCGTTATATCCATCACTACAACTTCCCCGCGTTCTCCACGGGAGAGACGGCCCCTCTGCGCGGGCCGAGCCGTCGGTCCATCGGGCATGGCGCACTGGCGGAGCGGGCCTTGGAGCCCATGATCCCGCCGGAGACCGAATTTCCCTACGCCCTCCGCCTCGTCTCCGACATCCTGGAGTCGAACGGGTCCACCTCGATGGCCTCGGTCTGTGGCTCCACATTGGCGTTGATGGAAGGGGGCGTCCCCATCAAAGCGCCGGTGGCGGGCGTGGCGATGGGACTTGTCAAGGAGGCCGAGGACTACGCGGTCCTGACCGACATTCAGGGCATCGAGGACGCGCTGGGCGACATGGACTTCAAGGTGGCGGGCACCCGGGACGGCATCACTGCCATCCAGATGGACATCAAGATCCATGGGCTCGAACGGCGCATTCTGGAGGAGGCGCTGGAACAGGCCCGTCGTGGGCGTCTCTTCATCCTGGACAAGATGCTGGCGGTGATCGACCAGCCCAAGCCCGAACTCTCCGAATACGCGCCACGGATCGTCACGCTGCACATTGATCCGGACCGCATCCGCGATGTGATTGGACCTGGTGGCAAGACCATCAACAAGATCATCGAGCAGACGAAGGTCGGACGCGAGAAGGTCGAGATTGACATCGAGGACGACGGCACCATTTACGTGGCGGCCGTGAACCGTGCCGCGGCGGATGCCGCGGTCCAGATGATCAACGACCTCACGCGGTCAGTCCAGGTGGGCGAGGTGTATGACGGCCGCGTGACCCGCCTCATGAACTTCGGGGCCTTCGTGGAGATCCTGCCCGGCAAGGAAGGGCTCGTGCACATCTCCGAGCTGGCTCACAGCCGGGTGGCACGGGTGGAGGACGTTGTCAACGTAGGCGACCCTCTGCGGGTGAAGGTGACCGAGATCGATCGCCTGGGCCGCGTCAACCTGTCCCACCGCGAAACCCTGCCGCCGCCTCCGGGTGGTGAGGCGCGCACCGTGGGCGATCCGAGGCCGGGGCCGTCGCCACGAGGGCCGCGTCCCCCGGACTCGAGGCGCCGTCCCGGACCGCGCCGCTGACCACCAGAGAAACCCGGAGGCTTGCTCCGGGTTTTTTCTGTCCCCGCCCACATCATATTGGGCCCAAGCCCGCGTAGCCTGAAGCGGGAGGGTGGGGATGCGGTTTCGGGTGATCTCGCGCCGAAGGGCCCGCCGCGACGTCCTGCTCACGCTCTTGGCCCTGCTGGTTCTGGCCCTGGCGGGCGTCATCGGGGAGCGGGCGCGCGCGGCTGAGGGCGTCTTGCCGCCGAGCGGGCCCGTGTATTCGGTCCGCACCAGTCAAAAGCTGGTCGCACTCGGCATCAATGTCGTGTGGGGGACGGAATACGTGGGGCCCCTCCTGCACGCATTGAAGTCAGACTCTGCCACGGCGACCTTCTTTCTCGGCGGAGCCTGGACCGAGGCTAACCCCGCACTGGCCCGCACCCTGGCGGCGGCCGGCATGGAGATCGGCAACCACGGCTTTCAACACCGCCACCAGTCACTCCTCAACTTTGACGAGAATCTCAACGAGATCACGCGGGCCAGCCGGGCCATCGAATTGGCCACCGGCGTGCGGCCCGCCCTGTTTGCGCCACCTTACGGCGAGTACAACCAGACGGTCCTGCGAGCCGTCCAGAGTCTACATCTGACGCTCGTCATGTGGACCATCGACACCATCGACTGGCGGCCCTCCTCCTCGCCGGGTCTCATCACCGAGCGGGTCTTGAAGAAAGTGCGGCCCGGCGCCATCATCCTCATGCACCCCACGGAACGGACCAAGGACGCCCTGCCCGGCCTGCTGAAGACCCTGCGCCAGGACGGGTACAAGGTGGTGAGCATCTCGGCACTTCTGCAGTCCGGCACGGCCTCGGGAGAGTAAGCACACCTCAGCCACGTTCCGGCATTCCCGGCTTGTTACAATAGCCGGGAGAAACGGGGGGAGTTCGCTGGAGCGTGGATTCGAAGCTTCGCCGCGCGGCGACCGGCTGGCGTACGAAGTTAACGCCGAGGCCGGGTCAGCCGCGTTGGGCATTTTTGTGGATGTGGGCAGTCGTGACGAGCGGACCGGGGAACGGGGGTGCGCCCACCTTCTGGAGCACCTGGCGTTTCGGGGAGCGGGCTCCCTGGACCGTCAGGCCATCGCCGACCGCATGGACCGTCTCGGCGCGGACGTGAACGCCTTCACGACCCGGGATCTCACGTGCTATCACGCCCACGTCCTGGAGCGGGATGTCGAAGCGGCCTGGGAGCTTCTGTGGGCGATGGCCATGTCGCCCTGGCTCACCGCCGATGACCTGGATCGTGAACGTGGGGTGGTGGCCGAAGAGCTGCGCGAGGCGGAAGACGACGTGGAGGATCGGGCGGACCAGGCCTTTACAGAAGCGCTCTGGGGGCGTCATCCGATGGCCAGGGACATTCTTGGCACGGCGGAGAGTCTATCCCGGATGCGCGAGGGGACCGTGCGTGGGTTTCACACCCGGCACTACGGGGCCAATCGCCTGACCGTGGTGCTGGCGGGTGCCGGGGTGGACCGCCTGCTTGATCGGGTGCGGCGGGACGTCTGCATGGCCCGTCTGGCAGACCCGGCCCCACGGATCGCGCCGGTGCCGACCGCGGCTGTGCGGAGGCGCGTGGTGCCGGGGCAGGAGGTGTACCTTTCTCTCGGGATATCCGCGCCCGTCATGGGTGATCCGGCCGAGAACGCATGGCGGCTGCTCGGCATCATTCTGGGCGGCCAAAACTCGTCGCGTCTATGGCAGCGCATCCGAGAACAGATGGGGCTGGCCTACCAGGTGAGCGCACAGTACAGCGCCTGGGTGGACTATGCGGACTTTACCGCCTCAGTCGGCGTGGCAGCGGACCGCGTGCGCGAGACCCTCGCCGCCATGGCCGAGGAGTGGGAGGGTCTGTTGCGCCGTCCGGTCACCGCCCTGGAACTGGAGCGGGCCAAGAGTCAGGCATCCACGGCCCTGGTGTTCGGGCGCGAGACAGTGGAAGGGGTGCTCCACTACCTGGCGCGCTGGGCAGCCGCTGGTCAGGAGCCGCCCGACCCGAGAGAGCTCATGTCCGGCCTGGCACAGACGCCGCTTGAGGCCGTACATGCGGCCGCCGTGCAGGCCGTCTCGCGCTTCGCCTCCGGCCTCGCGGTGGGCATCGCCGGGCCGAGGCAGGCCATCCGCGGCGACCCCCGCCTGCACTTTCATCCCCAGGCGCGGCAGGTGCAGAGGCGGGAGGGGATCGGCAAACGTGGAGGATGAAACGGGCCTCGATCGTCTGGGGCAGGTGTTTGAACGGCAGCGCCGGTTTCAGGAAGAGCTCGTGCGGCGGCGCGGCCTCGACTTCGATCCGTCGACGTGGATGCAAAAGCAGGCGCTGGCCCTCGTCGTGGAGCTGGGGGAAGTCCTGGAAGAGTCCCGCTACAAGTGGTGGAAAAACCCGGAACCGATAGACCGGGCCCGGCTTTACGAGGAACTGGTGGACGTGTTTCACTTTTTCATCGCCCTTTGCCTGGCGGCGGGCATGTCGGCCGAGGATCTGTTCCGCGGCTATCTGACCAAGAACGACGAGAACCAGCGCCGCCAGGATGGCCTGAGCGACCGACCGGGCTACCGTGCATGACAGGGCGGGAACCCTCATAGAGTAGGCCGGGAGGGGATGCGGCTGAGGATGGCCGAGCTTTCCGGCAAGGAATTGATCAACTTGAAGGATGGTCAGCGACTCGGACGTCTCGGCGACTGCGATCTGGAGGTGGAGGAGGGGTCGGGACACGTGGCCGCGGTGCTGGTTCCCGTACGCGTGCGCCAGAAGTCACGCGGCGAGTCCTCCCGCATTCCCTGGTCCGCGATCCGGCGGGTGGGGCCCGAAGTTCTGATTGTCGAACTGGACCTGCCCGAGCTGCCGCGCCGCGGCGGCCGTTACTAGCGCCAAGGTATGGGCCGCCTCCCGGCGAGAGAGGCTTAGCCGGGGGATGATCGGTGAACAGCGCGGTGCGCACGCGACCGGAACTGGCCACGCGCATGGACACTCTTCCCGCCTACGTCTTCCAAGATCTGGCCCGTGAACTTGAGAGGCGCCGAGCGGCCGGGGCGGACATCATCGTTCTGGGCATGAGCGATCCGGACCTGCCGCCCCCGCGCCGCGCGCTGTTGTCCCTGACAGAGGCGGTCCACCAGGCGGACGCTCATCGCTATCCCCCTTACCCGGGAACCCGTGCGCTGCGGGAGGCGGTCGCCGGCTGGTATCAGCGACGCTTTCACGTAACCCTCGATCCCGACCACGAAATCCTCATCACCCAGGGATCGAAGGAAGTTCTGGTGCATCTGGCGCTGGCGCTGACCAATCCTCACGACGTGGTGCTGGTGCCTGACCCGGGATATCCCGCATATCTGATGGCCGGCGCCTTATTTGGAGCCGCGAACGTCCCGGTTCCCCTGCGTCTTGAGGGCGACGGGGGACCAGACTTTGATGCGGTGCCTCCCGACGCCCTGCGCCGCGCCCGTCTCCTCTACGTCAATTACCCCAACAATCCCGCCGGCTGTCTGGCGCCTGCCGGCCTTTATGAAGAGCTGTCCGCCTGGGCCATGTCCCAGGGCATGGTGATCGTGTCGGATCTGGCCTACGCCGATCTGGTGTATGACGGGCAGGCCACCAGCCTGCTGGCGGTGGAGGAGGCACGGCCGTGGTGCCTGGAAACCGTCACATGGTCCAAGACCTACAGCATGCAGGGCTGGCGCGTCGGCGCGCTGGCCGGAGATGCGCGTCTGGTAGCAGCCGTGGCCCGCATCGAGGCCAACATCAACGCCGGAGTGTTCCTGCCGATCCAGGCGGGCGCCGTCTCCGCCATCGCGGAGCCGCTGGCCCCCAAGATCCTGGCGCGGTATCGCACCCGGCGCGACCGCGCGGTCCGCATTCTAGCGGAGGCCGGTTTGCCGGTTCGCACCCCGCCGGCCGGGGTGTATCTGTTCGTCCGCGCGCCGGGCTGCGATGGGACGGCCTACGCGCGTGCCGCCCTCGAGCGGGGGGTGGCCGTGACACCGGGCGCCGCCTTCGGACCGCACGGCCACGCCTATGTCCGCATTTCCCTGACCCATCCTGACGAGCGCCTGGAGGAAGGGATCCACCGGCTCGTCTCTCACTGACAGCCGCTTCCAGGCACGCCCGATTTTGGGCCCCGTATATTGAACCATCCAGTGGCAACCCAACCTTGCTTGCGGCACCAGGTCCTCGGGACGTGGTGTGGGAGGTCTTCTGCATGGGGGGCGACATCGCGTGGAACCCGCCTCCAATGGCGGTGCTGGCAGGAGACTCGCGGTCGGAAGCGCTCGTCCGCCAGCTGCGAGCCGACGGGAATCAGGCGCGCCTGGTGGAGGTGACCGCGCCTGGCCTGGTGCCGTCCGCGACAGAGTGGCTCGTCATCCCCCCTTCCGGCACCGTCCCCCGCCCCGCCCTCACGTTGATCGCCAACGCCAGCCGGGGTGTGTTGGCCCCGCGGAGGGCGCCCTGGATGGCCGACCTGGCGGTGCCGGTGGTGACCTACGGGGACGACCCCACGTTCGTGTGGGAGAATGCCCGCCTCACCGGTGAAGGGGCGCTGGCCTGGGCACTGTCGCGGACCACGCAGACGCTCCGGGGAGCCCACCCGGTGGTGTACGGGTTTGGACGGGTGGGGCTCGCCGCAGCGTATTACCTCGGCGCGGTGGGGTGTCGGGTGCACGTCGTGTCCCGGAACGACAACGAACGCGGAGCGGCAGGGGTGCTGGGTCATATCCCTCATCGCCTGGGCGCTCTCCCGCCCGATATCACGCTGGTCATCAACACCATTCCCGCGCCGGTCATCGATGAGGAGGAGGCAGCACAGTTTGGAGGCAACACTCCCGTGCTGGACCTTGCCTCAGACCCGGGCGGATTCAGCCAGAGGGCACGGCGTCTTCTCGGGGATCGTCTGGAGCGCCGCCCGGGTCTTCCCGGACTGGCGGTGCCGGAAACGGCGGCTCGCGTCCTCCGAGAGGCGCTTGTCCGGGTGCTCAGGACCTAGGCGTACGGGCAGGTGTGACAGGGGATCCCGATGGGGATGGAAAGGATGGAGACTCATGGGGTTGGCAGGCGTAAAGGTTGGGCTGGCCATCGGCGGCTCACATTGCAACATGAGTCGGGCGATCGCTACAATGGAAGAGCTTGTCGAGATGGGAGCCGACCTGACCCCCATCATGTCGGGCGCGCTCATGCGTGATGCGACGCGCTTCGGCAGTCCCGACGACTGGTGGGGCGCCGTGAGCCGGGTGACCGGCAAGGAACCTCTCACCGAGATACCCGAGGTGGAGCCCAGCGGGCCTCAGCACTGGTTCGATGTGCTGCTGGTCATGCCGTGTACGGGCAACACCATGGCGAAGATCGCGAATGCCATCAATGATAGTGCGACCACAATGGCGGTTAAGGCACAGCTGCGCAACGCACACCCCGTGGTGCTGGCCATCACCACCAACGATGCCCTGGGTATGAACGCGATGAATCTTGGCCGGCTCTTAGCCTGCCGGAGTCTGTATTTCGTGCCGTTCGGCCAGGATAACCCGGCCCTGAAGCCCCGGTCTTTGGACGCTCACCTGGAGATGGTTCCGGCCACCTTGGAAACGGCCCTGCGGGGCGAACAGCTGCAGCCAATCTTGATGGAGTGGAGGCGAGAGGCGTGAGACAACCGTCCCGCGTGGCCATTGTGGGGGCAACCGGGCTCGTGGGGCAGACGCTCCTGACCGTACTGGAGGAGCGGTTCCCAGATCTGGATGAGGTGAGGCCCCTGGCCGAGAGCGGCCGCGGAAGGACGGTGCGGTTTGCCGGGAGGAATCTCGAGGTGCGGCCGATTGGCGAGCAGGAGCTGGCCGACGCCGACGTGGTGTTCCTCGCCGCCACCAGCGCGGTGTCCGAGCGCTGGGGTCCCTGGTGTGCCGCGCGGGGCGCTTTGGTGGTCGACAAGTCGAGCCGCTTCCGCATGGACCCGGAGGTGCCGCTCGTGGTGCCCGAGGTGAACGGCGGCCTCGTGCATGGGAAGGGCCAGCTGGTCGCCAGCCCCAACTGCTCGACCATCCAGCTGGTGATTCCGCTCCACGCCCTCCTGCGCCACCGGGAGATCGAGCGGGTCCTGGTCAGTACGTATCAGGCAGTGTCCGGCACGGGTCGCGAGGCCGTCATTCAGCTCGAGGACGAGGTGGGCGCCGACCGCGATGGCGGCGCGTCGGAGGATGCGGGCACCGCCCGTCCGTACCACAAGCCCATCGCCTATAACGTGCTGGCTCAATGCGACCGCTTCGGCCCTGACGGTTACACGCTTGAAGAATGGAAGCTCACCCAGGAGTCGGAGAAGATCCTGGGACGCAGCCTGCACGTCTCTGCGACGGCCGTGCGGGTCCCGGTGCGGGTGGGTCACGCGGAAGCTGTGTATGTCGAGTTGGATCGGCCGGTCGAGGTGGCCGAGGTGCGGGAGTGGTTCTCCGCGACACCCGGCCTCATCGTGGCGGACGATCCGGCCGCCGGTGTGTATCCTACGCCCCGGGACGCTGCGGGCACCGATGCGGTGTACGTTGGCCGCATTCGCCGCGACCTGCACCAGCCAAACGGCCTTCATCTCTTTATCGTGTCTGACAATCTGCGTAAGGGAGCCGCCACCAACGCGGTTCAGATCCTGGAGCGAAGCCTTTCAGAGGAGCCGATGCTGTCGTGAAGGTGATCGTGCAGAAGTTTGGCGGCACGTCTTTGGCCACCACCGCCCAGCGTGAGCGCGCCATTGACTGGGTGGAGCAGGCCATCGAGGACGGCTACCGGACCGTGGTGGTGGTGTCGGCGATGGGCCGCCGCGGCGATCCGTATGCAACCGACACCCTGCTCTCGCTGGTGGAGGGGACCGGAGCGGACGCCGCAGACCGTGACCTTCTGATGAGCTGCGGCGAGATTGTCAGCGCCGTCATGATGGCCGCGCGCCTCGCCGCCCGCGGACACCGTGCCCGGGCGCTCACGGGAGGCCAGGCGGGCATTGTCACGGATGCCTGCTTCGGGGAGGCGCGCATTCAAGCCATCGACCCGGAGCCGTTGGAACGGATCCTGGCCGACCACATCATCCCGGTGGTGGCGGGCTTTCAGGGAGTCACGGAGGACCACCAGGTGACAACGCTGGGCCGCGGTGGCTCCGATACCACCGCCGTGGCTCTGGGCGCGGCGCTGCATGCGGAAGTCGTCGACATCTTTACGGATGTGGACGGGGTCAAGACCGCGGATCCCGCGATGGTGCCTGATGCGCGCACACTGGCTACGCTTGATTATGACGAGGTGTTTCAGATGGCCAACAGCGGCGCCCGCGTAATTCACCCCCGCGCCGTCGAGATCGCACGCCACTTCGCCCTGCCCATCCGCATTCGTAGTCCGTTTGCCCCTACGCAGGGGACTCTGGTGGCCATGGGGTCGGTCGGGCTCGATCACTGGGCCCACCGCGACCCGGAGCGCTCCATCACGGGCATCACCTCGCTGCCCCAGCTGGTGCAGTTTCGCCTCTCCAAGCCCGCCGACGATGAGATGGGCTGGATGTATCGCGTGTTTCAGGAACTGGGCGCAGCAGGGGTGTCGGTCGACCTTATCAACATCTTCCCCGAACAAGCATACTTCTGCGTGATGCCGCCCCAGCAGGCGGTCGTCGAACAGGTTCTGTCGGGCCTGACCTTGGAGTACGAGTGCTCGGACGATCGGGCCAAGGTCTCCTGCGTCGGCACGGCCATCCACGGTCTGCCGGGCGTCATGGGCCGCTTCATGCAGGCCCTGACCGATGCGCAGGTGAATGTGCTGCAGACCGCGGACAGTCTCTCCACCATATCGTGTTTGGTGAGACAGAGCGACGTGGAGCGGGCGGTGCAGGCGCTCCATCGACAGTTTCATCTGGCTGGGGAGGTCGGAGCGGATGATCGACGCGAGTGAGTGGCCGGCCCTGTTCGTGGCCATGGTCACACCCTTTCAGGCCGACGGATCGCTGGACGGGGCGGGGGCGGCGGAACTCGCCCATCTTCTCGTAGCGGAGTCGGGCAGCGCCCTGGTGGTGGCCGGTACCACCGGAGAGGGGCCGACCCTGTCCCCGTCCGAGCGTCGGGAGCTGTATCGGGCGGTGCGGGCCGGTGTGGGACGGCGAACACCGGTCTTCATGAGCACCGGCCATCACGACACCCGTCTGGCCGTCGAGCTGTCGCGCGAGGCCGAGCTGTTTGGCGCGGATGGCATCATGGTGGTGGCGCCGTACTACAACAAGCCGCCCCAGGCCGGCCTGGAGGCTCATTTCGACGCCGTGCTGAGGGCGGTTCGCTGCCCGGTGATGCTCTACAACGTACCGGCTCGCACGGGCGTCAGCGTAGAACCGGAAACGGTGCTGCGCCTGTTTCGCCGCTGGCCGCATCTCAAACTGGTCAAGGAGGCCTCTGGACGCGTTGATCCGATCGAGCGCCTGGCCGCCGAGGCTCCACCCGGGCGCACCATCCTGACCGGCGACGACCCCCTGCTCCTGCCCGCGCTGGCGGTCGGAGCGTCCGGCGTCGTGAGCGTCGCGGGCAACGTTGTGGGCCCGGTGATGGCCGCGTTGATGGACGCCTATGCCGAAGGCCGCGTCCGGGAGGCGCGTGAGCGCTTCTGGCAGTTTGGACGGTTTTGCCGCGAGTTGTTCTCGGTGACCAATCCAATTGGTGTCAAACATGCCTTGAACCTCCTCGGGCGGCCCGCCGGGCCTCTGCGCCTGCCGCTGGTGGAGCCGAAAGACCACGACTGGGGAGCGCTCGAGCGAATCGTCGATGGTCTGCGCGGGCAGCCCGCACCGGAACCGGCGTCCGTCGGGTAGTGGTATAATCAACGCGACGACTGTGTGCGGCGGTTGTTTTTGAGCGGAGCTGGCGGCAACGGACAGATTCTGGCCGGTTCCCGGATAGCGAAACCCCCAGCACCCAAAAGGGCTGGGGGACTATTCCTGTATGGGCCAAAGCGCCCAGGAGGTGGGTTTCCTGGATAACCCAGGACAGCATAAAATGCGATTCATTCCACTCGGTGGAGTGGGCGAGATAGGCAAGAACCTGTCCCTCATCTGGGTCGGGGACGACATCATCGTGATTGACTGCGGCCTCGCCTTTCCCGACGAGGACATGCCGGGCGTCGACCTGGTGCTGCCGGACATGACGTTCCTGCTCGAGCACCGGGAGCACGTTCGCGGCGTCTTTTTGACCCACGGTCATGAAGACCACGTGGGGGCGCTGCCGTACCTCCTGAGGGAGATGTCCGCCCCGGTTTATGGCACACGCCTGACCATGGGCATCGTGGACTTGAAGCTCCAGGAGCATAAGCTGACCCTGCCCAAGGGGTCGCGGGAGGTCACGCCGGGGGAGCGCATCCCCGCCGGGGCCAGCAGCGTCGAATTTTTCCGCGTCAACCATTCCATTCCCGATGCGACCGGGCTCATCATCCGCACCCCGGCCGGCACGGTGGTTCACACGGGAGACTTCAAGATCGATCATACGCCCGTCGACGGCCAGGTGGCCTCGTTCGAGCGTCTGGCCCGCGCCGGCGACGAGGGGGTCCGCCTCTTGCTGGCCGACAGCACCAACGCGGAACGGCCGGGTTTCACCCCGTCTGAGCGGACGGTGGGACAAGCCCTGGACCGCATCATCCGGACCGCACCGGGACGGGTTCTGGTGGCTTCCTTCGCGAGCCACGTGCACCGCGTCGCGGAAACGGTCGAGATTGCGGCGCGTTATGGCCGCCGGGTGGCGGTCGTGGGGCGCAGCATGGAGAACGTCGTGGCCAAAGCCCAGGAGCTCGGCTACCTGACGTTCCCCCCCGGCGTCAAGATGGAGATCGAGGAGATCCAGCGGATGCCGGCTGACCGCATCTGCATTCTCACCACCGGAAGCCAGGGCGAGCCGCTTTCGGCTCTCTCGCGGATGGCGCTGGCCGACCATCGCAAGGTGGAGATCCTGCCCGGCGACACCGTCATCGTGGCGGCCTCGCCCATCCCCGGCAAC
>JBMFXK010000022.1:0-13984 GCA_049964315.1 Clostridia bacterium
GTTACGCTGACGTCGGGAGGTGCCACCCGCACCGATCCCGGGACTTCATGAAGCGATAACGTCATGGTTGGAGCCTGCAGGAGGTACCAGGAGGCTGCCGCTACCACTGCGCCCACCGCCAGCGCAAGTCCGATACCGCGACGCGTCATCAGCACAGGCTCCCCCTCATGTTTCCCATAACGCAGCGTGCGCGGCCGGTGTTACCGCCTGGGGAATGCTATGGGCTCGCGATCTCCTTCGCGAGTCCGCCCCGCAGGGCTCTCCGTTGAGACGTCTGAGGCGCGCGGGCCCAGGCGCGATGACCGAACTCCCAGGGGCGGCGGAAGGCTGCCTGCTGAGGGGATGGCGGCCGCTTGGCGCTGTACCGCCCGGATGGGCGCTGTCATCCCCCGGATCTCACGAGTTCTTTATGGCCCGCGTCGGACTACGCTCTGCGGGACAATTTCGTAGACGTGACCACCGGGGTCCGCGAACTATGCGGCGTACACGCCCCACGAGCGATGAGCAGGCTCGTCCAGGAGCTTAACCCCTGTTCGGTCAGCTCCTTGCACGCCGTATCCACGTTCGGGACGGCGAGTGTGTCGTACATGCGCGCTTCGGTGTCCGGACCTGGCGATGGGGACCGGGTCGATCAGTTTCTGTGCTACGTCCGGCCCCATCAAGATGAGCACAAGATCTCCCCAGACGGATGTCGATACGGTATGCGCGCAATTACGTGGCAAGGGGGTCCCCGTCCTGACCGGTCCGGTGGACCGACGCTGGGGGAACCGGACCGCTAGTTTTGCCGACCCAGGCCGGCACCTGTATGAGATCGCCTCCAAACAGTCCGCCTGAGGAGCCGGGCTCGCAGGCTTGGGCCCGCCAAGGCGATCAGGACGTGTTCGACCTGCCTGTCGACCGGGAGGACCCCACGTCGGTCTCATTCGTCTAGCCGAACAAATGTGGAGCCCCAGATGTGTTGCCTGCCTTCTGTGGCGTCGTCGACCCGCCCGCTGTCCAATCCTGAGTTCCTGCGGAAGTCCCACGGCCCAATCCTCCGTATAGGAGGTCTTGCACCCGGAAAACCGTAGCACGCTGTCCGCATCCCCCCGATTGCCAACTCACGTCCTGCGTCAATCGACCCATAGACGGCTGGATCCATCATGGCGATCATGGGGAAGGAAGGGATGAAAACGAGGAGGGACCCGCGTGCGCGTATTTTTAAATGGGCGGTTCGTCGAGGAGAGCGAGGCTGCCATTTCCTTTGATGATCGGGGGTTTCTGTTCGGCGACGCCGTATACGAGGTGATTCATCTCTACGATGGCGTACCGTACCGGCTCGGCGCGCATCTCGACCGGCTGGAGCGGAGTCTAGATGGCGTCATGCTGCCGGCGGTCGACCGGGGGCTCCTGACCCGCATCATCGAAAACCTGGCCGCTCACGAGGGCCAGGAGGTACCCGACGCCATGATTTATATCGAGATCAGCCGCGGCGCCTCCCCCCGCAGTCACCAGTTCCCCGATCCAGCCGTTCCGCCCACCATCCTCGTGTGGTGTCGCCCGGCGCCCTCCTGGCCGGACGATCGCTATGCGAAAGGGATTAGTGTCATCACCCTGTCCGATGACCGCTGGGCCAAGTGCTGGATCAAGACCGTGAACCTCCTGCCAAACGTGCTGGCCAAGGAGAAGGCGCGCCGCGCCGGGGCGGACGACGCGCTCTTTGTTCGCGACGGCATGGTATTGGAGTCCACCGCGTCCAATCTATTCATCGTGACCGGCAACACGCTCCGGACGGCCCCGGTGACGAACTACATTCTTCCCGGTGTGACGCGGGCGTCCCTTGTCGAGCTCGCACCCACAGTGGGTCTGGAGGTGAAGGAGGAGCCGTTTTCGGTCGAGACCCTGAAGGCCGCGGATGAGGTGTTCCTCTCCGCGACCGGACTCGAGGTGCTGCCCATCACCGTGGTGGACGGTGTGCGGCTTCGGGACGGACGCGGGCCCGCCGCCCTCAAACTGCGTGCGGTGCTCCGCGAAGACGTGCGCCGAGAGGTGGCAGCCGCTCGCGGCGATGGAGGCCATATAGGCTAAACCGGTCGCCTGCGGGATAACCTCCATGTCGAGCTCGGCATGACCCTGAGCGATAGCCTGAGCATGCCCTAGCTATTCCAGGCAATTTCTGGTCGGGCTAGGATTGTCATCGGGACGGCCGACCCACTTTCGGAAAGGAGGTCATGTACGATGGCCCGGCACCCAGCGTCCGCTCAGCCACATCGGACATCGCCATTCACCAGCGACCTCTCCGTCCGCGAGTTGGTGCTGGGGGAGGCCGTCGGCTTCAAGTCCCTCGGGTTGGTCACGGGGACCTCTCTGTACCAGATGGGCCTGCCGTTCGCGCGGTGGGCTCGTAATCAGGAAATGACGACCCTCTCACAGGCCTTGTAGTCTGCGGGGGAACTGGCCATGACCCGCATGGAGGAGGAGGCGGGACGGCCTCCACGCCGACGGCGTCGTCGGCCGAAGCACGGCAGCGATTCCCCTTGAATCGAGCCCATTTCGCGTCGACTGCCGACTCACATCTCCTCGTAGCCGGGGGTTCGCCGTCTGGTCGATTGCGCACCACAATTTTCTTGGTATCTCGGTTTCGGTTGGCAACCGCGAGGTGCGGTATCTCCTGTACCGGTTGCTCTCACAAGCTTCACCGCTTCCTGTTGACACCTATTGGTGGCTGGCCCCCTCTGATCCCTGAGCTGCCAGGAAAGAAAAAGCCCTACATGCCTTGCAGGGCTTGAAGAACTATGGAGCTGGCGGGGAGGGTTGAACTCCCGACCTGTCGATTACGAATCGACCGCTCTGCCAACTGAGCTACGCCAGCGCGAGCCTCAGTATATCAGCTTCATCAAGACACGAGCAACGGCGCCTTAGGGCCGTCTTGCCAAAGAACGACTGTCGGATCTATGTGTCGCCCCAGCGTCCATCCCGGTCCTCGTGGTCCCTGCGTCGTTCCGATGAGTAGAACGGCGAGCCGATGACATACGGTCCAGGAGAAGAGACCATAAGAGAGGACCGATGTGCCGTCGCCCGTCTCGAACTGCCTCATCAATTGCCAGCGAAACGCCTCGTCGGTGCGCTGGCCTGGCTCGTTCCACCGCTGCTGCTTCCGGGGGCAGCTCTCAGTCTTGGCGCCCGGCCTGCGGTCGTCTGGGCCTGCCATCTCTTTTCATGGATGGCCATCACGCGGCTGCTGTCCCGGTTGCGCGATCGTGGTGCGGCCCGCGGCGAACTGATAATCTGGGCCGCTGTCGGCGGTGCGATGGTCGGCCTCGTCGACCAGATAACATTGCGTGTAAGTCCCGTCCTCCTGCGGCTTGAGCGCTTTGATGCCCTGCATGGGCGGGCCGGACATCTTTCCCTCTACGAGTTCCACCATGCCTGGACGGCCGGTGCGCTGGCACTCATCAGCGCCGTACTGTACGGAGCGCTGGCCGCCGTCGTCTATCGCATCACGTAAAGAAGAGAGCGGCTCCACCAGGGAGCCGCCAAAGCTGGAGCGGAAGACGGGACTCGAACCCGCGACTTTCGGCTTGGGAAGCCGACGTTCTACCAACTGAACTACTTCCGCGTGTGCCTCAGTATAATCAGCGGCTGGGACATCGTCAATGAAAGCCGCTGTCAGCGGTGGAACGCTAATACAACGAGCCGGTCACGATGGTACGTGCGCGCTCCGCACCTACCGACACCATCACAACTTTCACACCGGCGATCTCGCCAATGCGGTCAAGGTAGTGGCGGGCCGCGGCGGGCAGATCCTCGAGCCGCCGCGCTCCGGTCGTCGGCGCATCCCAGCCCGGCGTGACGGCGTACACTGGCTCCGCCGATGCCAGGACGGCCAGGTCTTCGGGAAAATCCGCCGTCACGCTCCCGTCGGCCAGACGGTAGCGTGTGGCAATCTGAAGCGTCGGGAGGCCGTCCAGCACGTCAAGCCGCGTCACCGCGATTCCGGTCATGCCGTTTACCCGCGCCGCCTGTCGGAGCGCCACCCCATCAAGCCAGCCCACCCGACGCGGACGTCCGGTGGTGGTTCCGTATTCGTGGCCGCGTTCACGGATCTCATGCGCGAGCCCGCCGGACAGCTCGGTCGGAAACGGGCCGTCACCCACCCGCGACGTGTACGCTTTCAACACGCCGTAGACCTGGTCGATGCGGGTCGGTCCGACGCCGGCCCCAATGCAAGCCCCGCCCGCCAGGGGGTGCGATGACGTGACGTAGGGATACGTGCCGTGATCGATGTCAAGCAACGTACCCTGTGCACCTTCAAAAAGCACATTCTTCTCTTTGTCCAGGGCATCGTTGATGAGGGCAGGGGTGTTGACGACGTAAGGCTTCAGCCGCTCGCCAAGTTCCAGGTAGCGGTCGGCTACCGCGTCCGGGTCATCCGGCTCTTCTCCGGCATCGACGAACAGTCGGTTCTTTTCGGCCACTTGCTGATGGACCAGTTCGCGAAACTCGCCCGGCGACAGCAGTTGGCCGACCCGGATGCCGGTGCGGCCTGCCTTGTCCATATAGGCGGGGCCGATGCCGCGGAGCGTGGTGCCGATGCGAGCATCGCCGCGGCGGCCCTCCTGCAGGGCGTCGAGGCGCTTGTGATAGGGCATGACCAGGTGCGCCTGGGTGGAGATGCGCAAGCCGTCCAGCCGGACTCCTTCAGACTGGAGATAGTCCATCTCGGTCACCAGATCCTCGGGGTCGACGACTACCCCGTTAGCTATCACGGAGACCTTGCCCGGGTAGAGGATGCCGGAGGGAATGAGATGGAGCTTAAACGTACGGTCCTCCACCACGACGGTGTGACCGGCGTTTGCGCCCCCTTGATGACGAACGACCATGTCAGCCTTGGCCGCCAGGAAGTTGGTAACCTTGCCTTTGCCCTCATCCCCGAACTGCGCCCCCACGATGACCACTGCGGACAAGACGCGAGCCTCCCTCAACTGGCTGAACTAAAAGCAGCCTGTTCAGCCGAACAGCCGACGCGCGTCAGCGCTCGGCCGTAATGCTGAGAAACTTACCGGTGTCCTTGCGAAACGCCAGATGAACGGTGCCGGTCGGCCCATTGCGCTGCTTCGCGACGATGACCTCGGCCTGTCCCTGGGATTCGCTGTCCTTTACATAGTAGTCGTCGCGGTATATGAACGCCACCAGGTCAGCATCCTGCTCGATCGCACCCGATTCACGCAGATCGGAGAGCATGGGGTGCTTGTCCGTGCGGCTCTCAACAGCACGCGAGAGCTGGGAGAGGGTGAGCACGGGCACGTCAAGCTCCCGTGCGAGCCCCTTCAGACTCCGGGAGATCTCGGAGATCTCCTGCTGGCGGTTTTCGCTCCGCTGCCGGCCCGACATCAGCTGCAGGTAGTCAATGATAATGAGGCCAAGCGGGATGCGCCGGTGCAGGGCGCGCGCCTTCGCCGCCAGCTCCAGGGGGGACAGACCCGCTGAATCATCAATATATATAGGCGCGTCACCTAACCTGCCGAGGGCTTGCGTTAGGCGCTGCCATTGCTCCTCGCCCAGGTCGCCGTTGCGCAGGCGCTGGCCGTCGATGTCCGCTTCGGCCGCCATGAGGCGCATAGCCAGCTGTTCCCGCGACATCTCCAGGCTGAAGATGGCGACGGTGGCGCGCTCCCGCAGGGCGACGTGGCGCGCGATGTTGAGACAGAAGTTGGTCTTGCCCATGGATGGGCGGGCAGCCACGACCAGGAAGTCGGCGGGCTGGAGACCGGACGTCAGCCGATCCAGATCCGGGAAACCGGTCGACAGGCCGGCCAGCCCATTCTGACCCGCCAGTTTTTCCACACGCTCAAGGGCCTGGACCAGCACCCGGTGGAGACGTTCTGGTTCGCGACGGCCCTTCTGGGCCAGCTCGGACAGCGCGTGCTGGGCCTGCTCCAATATTTCATCGGGCGGCGTCTCCGCCTGAAACGCCATCCCCACAACACGGCTTCCCGTCTCGATGAGCCGCCGCAGCACCGCCTTTTCGTGCACGATCTCGGCGTAGTAAACCGCATGCGCGGCGGTTGGCACCACCTGCGCCAGTTCCATCAGGAACGCCAGGCCACCCACGTTGTCGAGCGTGCCGCGATGACGCAGCTGCTCGGACACCGTAATGACATCGATCTGATGACCGCCGCCCTGGTTCAGCAGTCCGATGACGGCCTCGAACACCTCGCGGTGGGCATCGCGGTAAAAGTCTTCCGCACTCAAGATCCCGGCCACATCGTCCACCGAGCTGGGATCGATGAGGATGGCGCCCAGCACCGCCAACTCGGCCTCAAGATTCTGAGGCGGGAGGCGGTCGATGTCGCTGGTCACGGGGTGAGCGCTTTCACGAGGTCCGCGGCTGTCTTGATTGGCCAGACCTCGATCCCGGGATTGGCGGGCACGTCGACCCGATTCGCGTCGGGTACGACCACCGCCGTCATATCGGCCTGCCGGGCGCCAAAGACCTTCTCCGAAACCCCGCCGATGGCCCGAAGCTCCCCTGACAGCGACACTTCGCCGGTGACGGCAACATCCTGCCGAAGCACCTCCCCCGTCAGCGCACTGTACAGCGCCAGGAAGATGGCGGCGCCGGCGGACGGCCCGTCGACCTGGGCACCGCCCACCACATTCACGTGAAAGTCGTACGCTTGCGGATCTTTGGCGGTGAGCGCACGCAGCACGGTCACGGCATTGAAGACGGAATCCTTGGTCATGCTGCCGGCTGTCTCGTTGAACCGGACCTGGCCGCGGCCCTCCTCCCGGGCAGGAAAGCACGCTGCCTCCACCTCCAGTACCGTGCCCTGAAAGCCTGCCACCGCCAACCCGTACACCCGACCCACGGCCGGCGGTTCTCCCTTGTGGGACAGGGCGACTCGGGAGAGCCGGGCCGACTGCACGGCGTCCGCCACATGCCGGCTCGCAACAGTCTCCGGGTGATCGGTTTCCAGAAGCGCGAGGCTCAGCGCGTCGGCCAGCAGCGTGACCACCCGGCGCCCCTCCAGGGTATATCGTGAGAGGAGCGACGAAGCCTCCGGTTCCAGCTGCACACCGATGCGCAGCGCCGCCTGCTCGGCAATCTCCTCCACCTGGGCCGGGGTGAGGGGGTCAAAGAAAACTTCCGCGCAACGGGAGCGAAGAGCCGGCGATATCTCCTCCGGGCTTCGTGTGGTAGCCCCGATAAGGACAAAGTCGGCGGGCGCCCCCTCGCTGAACATCTTCTTCACATACTGGGGCACGGCCGGGTCATCAGGGTCGTAATAGGCGGAATCAAACTTGACCCGCTTGTCCTCCAACACCTTCAGAAGCTTGTTTTGAAGGATGGGGTCCATCTCGCCAATCTCGTCGATGAACAGCACGCCGCCGTGCGCCTCGGTCACCAGACCCGGCTTCGGCTCCGGGATTCCCCCCTCAGCCAGATCGCGACGGGCGCCTTGATAGATTGGGTCATGCACCGACCCCAGAAGCGGGTTGGTTACTTCGCGCGGATCCCACCGGAGCGTCGCCCCGTCCACCTCTACGAACGGCGCATCATCGCGGAAGACGCTCCCTGCGCGCGCACGGGCCGCCTCCAGCGCCAGCCGCGCAACGGTGGTCTTCCCGACGCCGGGCGGTCCATACAGCAGCAGATGCTGCGGGTACGGCGAGGACAGCTTGGCCAAAAGCGCCCGGATGGCTGGATCCTGTCCGACGACCTCGCCCAGCGATGATGGACGCATGATGTCAAGCGCCGACTTCTCCAGGTGGCGGGTTTCCAGATCCTCGATCCGCTTCAGCTTCCGCTGCGTCTCGGGAGTCTCGGGTCCGCTTTCTTCCTTGATGAGCTGAAGCCGGATGTCGCGCACGTACTCCTCGTGGCGCTCCTGCATCCGCTCCGCGATGCGCTTCTCGAGATCTTCTTCGAGTGTCCGCCGGGCCAGCAGATCGGCCAGTTCCTCCTCGAGGAGGTCCAGCTCCCCGGCAAGCTCGGGCGTGGTGGGCACGTCCGACAGCGACGGGTCCTCCAGCACGATCTTCTTGAGTCCCAGAAGCTTGCGTCCGGGCTCCTCAGACCGGAGGTCGCGGAGCGCCTGCAGCTTCCCAGCTTTCAGCACCAGCCGCTCAGGACCGTAAACTTGCACAAGGAGGTCGTAGAGCGCCTGGATGCGGCGCTCCAGCACCTGGAGCCGCGGCCGGCTGCGGCGATCAGTCGTACTCATGCCGGCACCACCCGCACCGTGAGGGTGACGGTGACGCCCTCATGCAGGTGGACCGGGACCTCATGGTCCCCGAGCGTCTTCAGCGCGTCCATGCGGATGCTCTTCCGGTCGACGTTGTAACCGAGTTTGGCCAGCGCCCCCGCCACATCCTGACTGGTGACCGCGCCGAAGAGCCGGCCCGATTCGCCAACGTGGGCCGGGATGTCGACGCGGACGGCTTCCAGGCCGGCGGCGATCCTGCGCGCCTCCTCGAGCACCCGCGCCCGTTTCTTTTCCTGCGCCGCATGCTGGTTCTGCAGCGACTTCAGACGCCCTTCGGTGGCAGGCTCGGCCAGTTTGCGGGGGATGAGATAGTTGCGGGCGTAACCGTCCTTGACCTGTTTGACGTCGCCGCGCTTGGCCACGCCGGATACGTCTTGCAGAAAGATGACCTGCATGGGCGCTGTTCCTTTCCCTCGGTCCTTGCTACTCGACAGTAAACGGCAGGAGCGCCATCACCCGTGCCTGCTTGATGGCCACGGTCAGCTGGCGCTGATGCTTCGCGCAGTTGCCGGACACCCGGCGGGGCAGCATCTTGCCGCGCTCGCTGACGTACCGGCGGAGCCGGTTCGCCTCTTTGAAGTCCACCCGTTCGACCTTGTCCACGCAGAAGGAACACACCTTCTTCTTCGGACGCCGTCCACGTTCTCGCCGCATATCAACCCTCCCTTCCGATTTCCTCTCGTCCGATCGGTCCGGCCACCCTTCACGGGAAGCCGTCTAAAACGGCAGATCCTCCGGCATCTCGACGTCGTCGCCCCCGGGAGCTTCCCGCTCCACGTCCCGCGGGCGGTCCAGGAAGCGCACGTCGTCCGCTACCACTTCCGCTGCGCGACGACGCTGCCCGTCCTGCGTTTCATAGCTCCGGATCTGCAGCCGACCCTCGACCGCCACCAAGCGACCCTTGCGCATATGCTCGGCGACTGTCTCCGCCAGCCGACGCCACGCTACGCAGTCGATGAAGTCTGTCTCCCGCTGGCCGCTCTGACTCTGAAAGGGGCGATCGACCGCGACGGTAAAGGAGGCCATCGGAACACCGGACTGACTGGTGACGCGAAGCTCCGGATCGCGGGTCAGCCGCCCGATCAGGATCACTCGGTTCAGCATATTGCCCTCCTCTTCCACCCGTCGATGAACACTCTCGCTCCTTTAGAGCGTGACCCTATTCGGGGTCGGTGCGCACGACAATCGACCGCATTACGGGCTCCGTAATGTTGAGCACGCGCACGATCTCGTTGCTGATAGGGCCGCTGCCAGTGAAGGAAATCACTACGTAGTAGCCATCGGGATGTCCGTCAACCGGATACGCGAGATGGCGCTTGCCCCACTTGTCCACCTGCTGGATGGCGCCGCCCGCCTGCGTGACGATGTTGCCTACGGACTCGACGGTGGACTCGAGATGCTCCTCGTCCAAATCGGGACGAATGATGCTCATCAGCTCATACTGAGCCAAACCTGTTCACCTCCTCCCACGGACACCCGCGCGGGTGGCCCCAAGACCACCTTGGGGCGGGATAGATCGTCGGATTGCTGCATCCGAATGCCGGCAATTATACTCCACCACGAGACGAGCTTCCAGGATCCGAGGTTGCCGCTTCGGCGATGACCTTCTTCAGAGCGCGCTCGAATTTCTCCCGGGGGAGCATCACCCGGTGGCCGCAGCCGAGGCAGCGCAGCCCGAAGTCCAGCCCCGTCCGGGTGATCTCCCACGAATCTGTTCCGCAGGGGTGCACCTTCTTCAGCTGGACGACCATACCTAGCGCATAGCGTCTACGCTCCATCCGGTCCGCCTCCCGTCCACGAGAGTCTGAGCATCCCGGCCCGTCCCAGCTCGGCCAGGGCCTGCTCGCGAAGTCGGACCCCGACGGCGCTGTCCTCTTGGGCCGGCACCGTGGCCGAGAGAGTCCAAACCTGCGCACCCGGGACCGCCTCGGTCATCCCGGTCACACTCGCGCGCCGATCGACGGCTCCCGCCGCTTCCTCCAGAATCTGGCGCACCCGCAGGGGGTCGGCGTCAAGACGGACCGGGACCGTGACCGACACGGTTCCGGATCCCAGCACGCTGCGGGTAAAGTTGGTGACCTCCGTGATAAGGCGGTTCGGGACCGTGATAAGCTCACCGGTCGCGGCTCGCAGGCGTGTGGTGCGCAGTCCCAGTTCCACGACTTCGCCGGTGAGAGTGAGAGCCGGCAGCGCGATGCGTTCCCCCACCTGAAACTGATCTTCGTAAAGCAGGAAGGCCCCCGTCACCAGATCCTGCACGACGCTCTGCGCGCCGAAGCTGATGGCAAGGCCGAGCACGCCGGCTCCGGCCAGGATGGAGGCCGTATTGATGCCGACCTTGTCCAGTGCAATGACCAGGGCGAGAAAGTCGATGACGTAGCGGATTACGTCCCTCAGGAGCCTGAAGATGGTGGTCCGGCGGCCGCGCGGCCCTGTCCGGGCCTCGCGCTCCTCCATCCGTCGGAAGATCACGCCCGTGATTCGCGTGGCGATGGCTGCTGCCGCCACGATTACAGCGATGGCGATGGCGCGGTGCAGTATCAAGCTGGACATCTTAGGCCAGCCACCTCTCCGCCCGCCAGTTTGCGAAATGATTCACAAAGTGCGCCAGCGACACTGCCAGCGGAGTGTGCTGGATCACGTAGTGAAGCGGTGTGCCATCCAGCACTGGAAGTGAGAGCGCGAGGCCAAAGATCAGCCCACCGATGAAGGCGCTTTCGGCGAGACCGCCGGCCAATCCGCCGATCCGGTTCAGCGCACCAAGCAGACCGCGCCGCGCCACCGCAAGGGTCACGGCCTCCCCTATCGCCCTGGCGATGGCCTCGGTCAGGCCAACCATGATCAGAAACACCAACAGGCCCAAGACCGTGTGGAACAGATTGACGCCCTGATGGTACGAGAATTTGCTGGACGCAGCTGTCGGCACGAAATGGACCACCCACCGATGGACCGGCAGGCTGGCCATTAAGAGCCTCGTCACCGTGTGCTGGTAACGGGCGGCCGCAATGAGCCCTGCGACGTACCCGGCCAGGCTGAACGCCACCAGCAGCAGGCCGCGGCGAAACCCCCCGAACGCCCCGAGCGCCAGAAACAACAGCAACAGGATCGTGAGCCAGTTCAGGACCATCGACGTCGCGCCTCCGAGGGCCAGACCAAGAGGACGTAAGTTCCGATCAGCGCCATCAACGCTGGATCAATCGGACCGCCGCCGGCGAAGCGCTGGACCGCCCACGCAGCTCCGGCCATGGCCACTCCGATCAGGATATCTCGAATCCAAAAAACGGGAATCACTTGCCAGTCAGCCACGGCCATGCCGATATGCCCCAGCGTTACCGCCAGGAGGAAACCGGCGAGAAAGGTTGACAATGTGCCCCCCGGAACCAGATGCACCCCGGCCAGAGCGCCTAAGACGGGGAGAACAATCGCAAGCAGCACCCCATACCAGCGTGGCCCTCGCCGCCTCACCGATGAAGCACCTGCACCAAGATGAAGACTCCAATCGCAATGAAGAGAAGGATGAGTCCGAAGTTGGGCCGCCCCCGCTGATTGCTGCGCGCGCGCTGCATGGGCTCGGGGATGCGGGGATCTTTGGGTGGAGGAGTAAACCCAAAGTTCGCCAAGTTGCCCATCACGTTGGTTCCCGTGCGGCGTAGATGGCGAACGGCGTCGAAATATCGTCCCTGGCGTCGAAGGGCAACCGCCATGTTTCGATGCGCCGGCACGTAGTTAGGGTCATTGTTAATGGCCATGGTGTAGTACACGATGGCCTCATCGACGCTCCCGCCCTCCAGGAGGACGTTGCCAAGATTCGTCAGCGACGGCACATAGTTGCTGTCCCGCGACAGTGCCGACTGGAACCAGTGCCGAGCCTCAGAGAGGTCGTGCTTTTCCGCGTACACCACGCCCACCTTGTTGTATCCCTCGGGACGCTCGGGAAACCTGGCAATCACCTCGCGATATAGCGTCTCCGCCTCGTCGAAGTGCCCGTAATGCCATTCGGTATCGGCCTTGGCCAGGAGGGGCACCGCGACCTCCTGGAAGTCGGGGCGCTGTTCGAAGTCGTCTTCGACGGCCATCTCTACCAGCCTTTCATGTAGGTCGGACGCGAACCAGGATCGGCCACCAGATGAGAATCGACAATACGCCCATGACCGGGTAAAAGTCCGTGACCAGACGCCCGAACCCGATCCACGTGAACGGCCACAGACCCACCAGCCACCAGATCCGTGCCGCTCCGTAACGTTCGCCGAACGAAAACGCTTGCGCCACGCCAGTTGTTACGAGCGCACACGCCAATGCGATACCGTAGCCTATCGCCCAGACGACCCCCATGCCCCTGGCCAGGTCCAGGATGGGAACCTCACCTGGCGGGCCGACCGTGCCCAGCAGAGCACGATGCAGCACCAACGCCATGACCACCAGCAATAACGCACCAAGCAAGGCAGCCCGTATGCGATCGGCCGGTGACGGCACCACACGGCCCAGACCCAGGAGCGCCAATAATCCCGTGAACAGATTGTACGACACGTATAGAAGGGAGGACAGCCACCAGTGAGGCGCGCCGGGCGCGTGGAGTCGACCACCTGCTTGAATGGCGACGGACAGCGTGACCGCCACCAGTACGGGAACCAGCACGGCGTTGGCCGCCAATACACCATCGGCGCCGCGCACGGTAATGAGAGCAGTCACCAGGAGCATGAGCAGCGATCCGATGGGAGCCGGGACGCGCAGTAAAGCGGCCCCGGCAGCACCGGCTCCGGCGGCCACGACCACCAGACCCCCCATCAAAAAGGCGAGCGCCAGCCGCTCCAGCCACCGAACGGCCCGCGGGGAATAAACCAGCTCCAGTAGATCACGATAGTGCCCGACGCCCCGCGCCCCGTATTCAAGTGCGCGCGAGCCCATGACGAAAAACGCGAGCCCCGCGAGCAGAATGCCCCACAGACCACCGGTCCCGTGGCGGCTGAAAAAGACGTAAATCTCCTGCCCACTCGCAAAGCCTGCTCCCACCACCGCACCTGCATAGGCAAGCGCGACGAGAACCCAGCGCAACGAAGAGCCCCCCGTCATGTGTATGAGCGGGGGGCGGAGGCCCGAAGAGCGCCGGCCTACTCGCGGTGCTTTTGTGTTCGAGCCAACTCGACGGCCTGTCGCTCCTCTTGCGAGAGGGCGTAGCGGCTGTCCCCGTTTTGAATTTCCTTCGCATACACGCGCACCTCTTCTCGCCCCCAGAGACCCGTGAAGACGACCCCGGATGCGCGGTGATTCAGGAGGGCCACGGCGAACGACAGGTCCGATCCGGTGTCCGAGAATGGGTTGAAGCGGACTACTCCGACCTGGGTCAGGGCAGTTTCCAGACCCTGCTCAAGCAGCATCAGGCGCTCTTCCAACTCCCGCACTCTGGCCTCGGCCTTCTGGCTTGATTCCTGAGCGTCTGCCAGGCTCTCCTCCAAACTTTCCCGGGTCCCCCGCAGGACCCGCCGCAGACGGCGCCGGACGCGCGAGGCAGCCGAAAGGCCCCAGATGGCGAGCACTACTCCTACTAGGCCGAGCGCCCCCGCCCCATACACCAGATCGACGGTCGGTAAACTCACGATTCGACTCCTCCCGCTCGAGCCGCACCCGGCTTGACCAGATGATACTCAGCATGCCTGGTCTTTCCCACGCCGACAACCGGCGATCGGGGTTCGCCACGCCCACCCCGCCTCGCTGGCATTGTTCCTTGAGGAACATCG
>JBMFXK010000023.1:0-13689 GCA_049964315.1 Clostridia bacterium
GCCCGAAGACTCCGTCTGTCGCCAGGTGAAATCCGTGGTCATTCAGCAGGGTTTGCAGCTGGACAACTGCCTGTCCCGTACTGCCTTCCCGAAGCAGTCCGCCGGAAGAAGGAGCGGGGGTTGAATCCGTCTGTGGTGAGGAGCCGGTGGCGGCATCCAGCGCACCCCACGTAATGGGGCCGACGATGCCGTCGACAGCTAGGTTATGCGTGGACTGGAATGACCGGACCGCGCTACCCAGTTCCGGTCCGTAGACGCCGTCGATTGCCCCGTGATAATAGCCAAGGGAGGCGAGGGACCTCTCTACCTGGCTGACCGCGCCGCCGGTTGCACCCGGGTAGACCGTCGGGCTGGCAGCCTGTGTCATCTGGCTCAACGCAGGGACCGCAATAGCCACCAAGCCGGCGGTCATTGTGGTGGACCAGCGGAGCCGGACTCGCTTGCTCAGACTGGTTCATCCTTCCTTCTTTTCTTGCCTCCGGGGTTAGTTGAGGCCGAAACGGCCTGCGGTTAGAGGGAGAAGGTGCCCTCTTTCGGCTCGAAGCCGAATTCACCGACAAAAAATATCCCCCGTACTCCGCCAGCGGAGATTCGGCTTCTGGAATGTACACAAGCCTAAAGATCCGTGGGAAGAGCTGTCAAGGAATTATGAAGGAAATCCGCCAGGATCTGAGGAATTGTCGGATGGACGCGGACCCGCTCGGCCGTCCGTGGATGGAGCCCGGGGAAGCGGTCGATGCTATAATACGTGGGAATTCGGACGGGACTGAGGTGACGCATGAGACCGGTCGACGCCGCCTACGAGGTGCTGAAGGAATCCGGGCAGCCCCTCCTGGTGCATGACTTGATGGACCGGGTGCTGGAGGTGCTGCACCAGGACCCCGACCCGCGCCGCATGGCGCAGATATACTCTGACATGAATCTGGACGTCCGGTTCGTCTATAAGGGAAGCGGGCTGTGGGCCATCAGGGAGTGGTCGCCCAAAGCCCCGACGAGGGGCGGCGGGTCCTCCCGGGAAAGACATAAAGCTGACGACGACGGTGAGGATCTCGAGGAGGAGGACGGCTGGTGAGAGCCGGTCCTCCTCCTTCTCCGTTTGAGCCCATCCCGGGCCGGCGGGCAAAGTACTACGCCCGGCCAGGGGCCGAATCGGGTGGACATTCGTAAGGTGGTAGCGAGCGACAATCCTGGCACGTGGAGGACGATCATGCGAGGGCCCATGCGCGACGACTGGTCGGAGGGGCGCTGATGGCGAAGTACGTGTTCATCACGGGCGGCGTGGTGTCTTCCCTCGGCAAGGGACTTACCGCCGCGTCGCTGGGCCGGCTCCTGAAGAGCCGGGGCCTGAAGGTGACGGCCATGAAGCTCGACCCGTACATCAATGTCGACCCGGGAACCATGAGTCCCCTGCAGCACGGTGAGGTGTTCGTCACGGAGGACGGTGCCGAAACCGACCTCGACCTTGGCCATTACGAACGGTTCATGGACGTGAACCTGGGCCAGGCCAACAACGTCACAACCGGCCGAATTTACTGGGCCACCATCATCAAGGAGCGGCGCGGCGATTTCCTGGGCGGCACCGTGCAGGTCATCCCACACATCACCAACGAAATCAAGTCCCGGATCCACCGGGTGGGCGAGTCCAGCGGGGCCGACGTAGTTTTGGTGGAGATTGGCGGCACGGTGGGCGACATCGAGAGCCTGCCCTTCCTGGAAGCAATCCGGCAGATGCGCTCAGACGTAGGGCGTGAGGATGTGCTCTACGTGCATGTGACCCTGGTGCCGTATCTGGAGGTCCCCGGGGAAGCGAAGACCAAGCCCACCCAGCATTCGGTCAAGGAGCTCCGTTCCATCGGCATCCAGCCCGACATCATCGTGTGCCGCACCGAAGAGCCGCTATCGCGGGATATGCGCGACAAGATTGCGCTGCTGTGTGACGTGGAGCGGAGAGCCGTGATCCAGAACGTCGACACGGACAGCATTTATCGGCTTCCTCTCATGCTCCGCCAGGAAGGTCTGGACGACATCGTGGTGGAGCGCCTGCACCTGGCTGCCGGCCCGATTCAACTGGCGGAATGGGAGGAACTGCAGGACCGAGCCACCAAACCGGCTGGGTCGGTCACCATCGCTATGGTCGGCAAGTACGTGGCGCTTCACGACGCGTACCTGAGCGTGGCCGAAGCGCTTGCTCACGGGGGTATTGCCCATCGGACCCGCGTGAACATCCAGTGGATCGACTCCGAGATTCTGGAGCATGACGGACCGGGCATGCTGCAGGATGCACACGGCATCTTGGTTCCCGGCGGATTTGGGGGCCGGGGCATCGAGGGCAAGATACTCGCCGCGCGGTATGCGCGGGAACGAGGCGTGCCGTACTTCGGCATCTGTCTTGGCATGCAGGCCGCCGTCATCGAGTTTGCGCGTCACGTCACCGGCCTTGACGGGGCAAACTCCACGGAATTCGCACCCGAGACGCCGCACCCGGTCATAGACCTCATGCCTGAACAGCAGGCGGTGGAGGATCTCGGCGGCACGATGCGGCTTGGCAGCTATCCCTGCGTCCTGGTGCCGGGAACCCTGGCTCACCAGATTTACGGACAGGACCTCATCTTTGAACGGCATCGGCACCGTTTTGAGGTCAACAACCAGTACCGGACCCGCTTTCAGGAGTTTGGGTTTATCGCGTCGGGCGTGTCGCCGGACGAACGTCTCGTCGAGATGATGGAGATCCCGGACCATCCTTGGTTTCTGGGGACCCAGTTCCACCCCGAGTTCCAGTCTCGGCCCAACCGCCCCCACCCGGTGTTCGCGAGTTTCGTCGGCGCCTCCGTGATGTATCGCGAGGAGGGCAGCCCCCGTCTTACGGCGTCAGAGCGGAATAGCTGACGCAGGCCGCGCCGTCCCGGAACTCCTCTGCCTGCTGTGCGGCATAGTCGGTGTAGGCTTCAAACTCGGTCGCGTAACCTGCGCGCAGCTGGCCGTCATACGCGGATGACGTGGCGCCGAGAACGGCCGGGGGCACCGGCACATTCGTCGGACCCACCTGGATCCGCATCAGAGAGCACTCGTGGCGCGTATTGAACCGGCATCCGGTGGCGTGACAGATGATGGTCACGCGCATGCCTCCTTTGCGTATGGTGCGTGAGGACCTGACCCTGTGAGATGCCTTAGAACAGCCTCTCCCAAATGGGAAGCCTATAACCGGCAGATGTATACTGGGCCTGAACGGAGGGGATCCAATGGGATTGATGAGCCGGATGTCCACGATCTTCAAGGCCAAGGTCTCCAAGACGTTGGACGGCATGGAGGATCCGCGCGAGACCCTCGACTACTCGTATCAGCGGCAGCTTGAACAGCTCCAGCAGGTACGGCGTGGCGTGGCCGACGTGGTCACGTCCAAGAAGCGGATCGAACTGCAGGCGGCCAAACTGGAAGAGCAAATCAGCCAGTGGGAGGAAGACGCCAAGGCGGCCGTCGCTCAAAACCGCGACGACCTGGCCCGGGAAGCCCTGTCCCGCAAGCAAGCGGCCAGTGATCAAGTGGACGGACTCCACACCCAACTTGCCGATCTCGAGAAGGAAGAGACCAAGTTGGTGGATCTGGAGCACAAGCTGTCGGCCAAAGTGGATGCCTTCCGAACCCAGAAAGAGGTCATCAAAGCCAAGTATTCAGCCGCGGAAGCCACCGTCCACATCGGGGAGGCGGCGACAGGCCTGTCTGAGGAAATGGCGGACATCGGGCTTGCCATGCAGCGTGCCCAAGACAAGACGGAATCGATGCAGGCACGGGCCCAGGCGATTGACGAGTTGGTCAACAGCGGCGCCCTCAACGATCCCACGGTGTCGTCCGGCGATGCACTCCGCGACGAGCTTAACAAGATGAAGACCGGCAAGTCTGTGGATGATGAGCTGGCCAGGCTCAAGGCCGAATCCGGGCAGAACGCGTCATGATCGTTCGCGTCATGACGGAAGGTCAGTATCGGCTTGACGGCAGTCTCGTCGCGCGGTTGGAGGAAACCGACCAGCATCTGCTGGAGGCCCTCCACCGCGGAGACGATGACGCGTATCACATGCATCTCCGGGAGGCTCTGGAAATGGTTCGGCAGGGGTCCGTCGTAGCGGTCAGCGAGCTGGTGACCTCCGACCTGGTGTTGCCAGGCTCGGACATGACCCTGGCAGACGCCCGCCGGATCCTTGACGAGCACTCCGGGTAGGGGTCAGGCGGACGGGCCGCCCGCCCACGGCGGGTCCCAGAGCGGATACCAGACAGACTGGTCGGATTCGATTGGCAGTAGGGGACTCAGCACGGCGCTGACCCGGATCTCGCGGCTTGTGTCGCGATGGTTCGGGCCAGTTTGACAGAACGGGTAAAACCGTCCGTGGCGGTAGCTGTAAATCAGGGAGAACTCCCCCATGTCCGCCATGGCGGCCAGCAGCGCGTCACTGAATCCGGCTTCCTCCGCCAGCTGCTCAACCAGACGCGCGGCAGTGAGGGCGGCCGTCAGGTCCCGGCTTTGCACGATCACCCAATGGAAGTGGAGCCGGTCGGCCGCTTCCGTTATCGTAACCGGAAGGTCCTCCGTTCTCCGACCGAGGACGTCCCGCACCACGGTGATGATCTTCTGGAAGCGGACTGCTTCCATGTCCCGCAGCACCACAGCCAGACGGCCGGCGAATCGAGCCCCCAGCTGATCTTCCAGGTCCGGCTCTGCCGTGGACAGTGAAAACAGGTTGTCGGTCCGGGCCGCCCGGGTGCGGGTGCGGCCAAAGAGCGCATCCAGCCACCCCATCGCTCAGTGCTCCATCTCGCGGCTCAGCCGTTCAAGCTGCGCCAGCCGCACCTTGAGCGGCGGGTGGGTGGAAATAAGCGCGGCGAGGCTGTCCCGCCGGAGCGCGGGGATGATGAAGAAGGCGGCGGCCGCATCGGTCTGCCGTAGATCGCGGTCCGGAATCCGGCTCACATCCTGGGAAATCTTCACCAATGCAGAGGCGAGCTTCGACGGCTGGCCGGTGATAATCGCCGATCCCCGATCCGCAGCCAGCTCCCGATATCGCGAAAGGGCGCGGATGAGGAGATAGCTGAGGGCCCAGACCAACAGTGCCACGAACCATATCAGGATGGCAGCATTGCCATTGCCGCCGCGCCGCCGAGCGCCCATTCCGCCCCACATGCCAAACCAGAGAAACTGCTGTACGAGAATCGAGGCTACGGTGGCGAAGAAGCTGGCGATGGTCATCACCGCGACGTCCCGGTTCTTGACATGGCTCAACTCGTGGCCGAGGACCGCCTCGAGTTCGTCCGGCTCCAAGCCGCGCATCAGCCCGCGGGTCACCGTCACCACCGCATGCTGGGGATTGCGGCCTGTCGCGAACGCGTTCGGCATGTCGGTGTTCATGACAGCCACCTGAGGCCTGGGAATGTCGGACAGCTGGCACAGCCGATCGATGATCTGGTGCAGCTCCGGGGCTTGCTGTCGTGTTACCAGGCGCGCCCCGGTCGCTGCCAGCACCATCCGGTCGGAGAAGTAAAACTGGGCGACCAGCATGCCGCCGATGATGACGATGAGAAAGCCGATCGGGACGCGCAGCAGCAACAGCACAGCAATGAACGCCAGGTAAATGACGGCCAGGAGAAACATGACCAGGCCCATGCGGACACTGAGACCAGCGTCTCGCCCATACCAACGACGTGTCGCCATTCTGATCCTCCCCGACGCCAACAGCGCGGAGTCAGCCCGCGCTTCTCGCGGGTATAGTGTACGCTCGGCCCCCACCCACATCAATTGATGCGCCTAGGGCAATTCTGGACGTGATGCGGACGAGGAGGAGGCGCCCTTGGACCCTGTGACATACTGGGCTGCCCTTTTCTCGTGGGTCTCGCCATCGGATTCCTCTCCGGACTCTCAGGCATCGGTGGTGCCGTCCTGCTGGCGCCGACACTCGTTCTCGGTCTTCCGGCTGTCGGGGGCCCGCTGCTTGCCGGCCGGACGGTGACCTCGCTGGACATGGCGCAGGCCTTCTCCGCCGGGATTGCCGCCACACCTGTCTATTGGAAGGCCCGAGAACTGGATCCGGCCCTCATCCGTACGATGGGGAGCGCGGCGGTCGTGGGTGGCGCCATGGGCGCGGGCGTCCTGCGGCTGATACCTGCCCGTGGTTACTTGCTGATCTTTCTTGGCCTGACGAGTCTCGGACTCATTACCCTCGCCATGCCCGCGATGGCGCGCGCCGACCGAAGCGCTGCACGCTCGTGGGCGTGGCCGGTCTTGGCCACCAGCATTGGCCTGTGCGTGACGTTTTTTGGCAGTCTGGCGGGTTCCAGCGGCTCATTCCTGCTCTCGCCAGCTGCCAATCGTCTTTTGGGCGTTCCGTTTCGGCGCGCCGTGGGCTCGGTTATGACGGTGGTGATGGCGGGCGCTGCGGCCAATCTCGCGGCTCGCATGCTGTTGGGCCCGTTCCCGTGGCTTCTGGCCGCTCTCGTGTCGGTGCCGGCTGCCCAGGCGGCGCGGGTCGGCGCGCGTGTATCGGTGCGGGCGCCGGTTGTGTTGATCCGGGCGGCGCTGGGCATCCTGCTGCTGGCTGCATCGATCATGCTCTGCCAGAAAGTCCTGGCCGGCTGAGCTTGTGCTGGCACGATGACGCGTCTATAATGCAATAGCGTTCTTGGGGGATGATGTAGCGGTAGCATAGGTGACTCTGGATCACCTCGCCCAGGTTCGAATCCTGGTCCCCCAGCCAGATATGGCCCTATCGTCTAGAGGCCCAGGACGCCGGACCCTCATTCCGGAAACAGCGGTTCGAATCCGCTTAGGGCTGCCAATTGAACGCAACTGCCTGACCGTACGGTCGGGCTTGCTTTTTGCCTGGGTGTCCGCGAAAACGTCTTCAAGTTCCCGGTATAGGATCCACACATGCCGGCGCTGTAGATATGGGTCAAAGTAACGGCCCGTCTCAGTCCGCACCGTGACCCGGCGGCGATGCCGGCGAAGCTTCCCGTCTCGCCGATAGTCGACTTCCCGCAGGTCCGACAGCACTGCAGCGACGTGATACCCCTCGCCGCGCCACGCAAACCGTGACGGGACTCCGTCGGCCGTCTCGTCGACTGCTCCGGCTCGCTGATGAGCGCGGACACTTCCCATCCTCTAACATACTTAGCTGGCCCAGAACGGGCTCCTCCGGAGATTCCATCTGATCGTGCGTCCAAAACTCGCATATCGCAACCGATCTCGGAGTGACACGATGACCTCCTCCCGTGCCAATTGTTTTCGGCATGCGGTTGTCGCTGAGGGTCACGCTATCAGTGTTGGCAAGAGAGGAGGGCGGCCAGTGCGGCGGCAGGCACTCATTATCGCTGCGTTGGCAGCAGTTTTCGTTCTAGCTTCCACCCATCACGGAAGCGGGACGTCGGCCGTGGAGCGAGGACGGTACGGGGCGATCCTGCAAGCATTGGTGCAAAAGCAGGACGCGGCTACCCTGCATGGTGACGTCCGCGCGCTGCACGGACTGTATCTCCCGGATGGTGCCCAGACGGAGTCGATGTTCGCCAAGGCGCGGGACCGGCTTCTTTATATGGCGGACTGGGCGCGCGCACGCTCCATCCGCTTCGAGCGAGTCGTCGTTCGTATACGAGTGGATGCTCTGTCAGTCCGGCGGCCCGGCCGCATTGCCCTAACGGCTGCGGATTCGGCTCGCTACGAGTACCGGCATGAAGTCGGCGACCGGGTCCCAGTATGGTTCGGCCTCGGGGTATATCATCATTACGTCATCGAAGAGAGAGACCGTCACTGGTATATCGCGGCGGATCATTTCATTGACCCGCTGAATCAGGACACCCGTCTCGGCGGTGCTGCTCATCCCGCTATAGTGCGGGTTGGCAACGGGCACCGACTCCGAGGTCCCCTAAATGCGGGGACCGCGTCCGCGCTCAGATATGCGCAAGAGTATTGCGGGGCCGCACCTGGCTGCGGGAACGACAATCGTTACAACCAGAAGTATGGGAACTACGTGTGGTCGGGGGGCGACTGCACCAACTTCATCTCTCAGGTGCTCCATGCCGGCGGATTCCGCGAGACACCCGTGTGGCACTGGGATGCGGCCTCCGACGAGGGCAGTGCGGACTGGGTGAATGCCCCGCATCTCGTTGACTTTCTCGAGGAGACCC
This sequence comes from Clostridia bacterium, assembly GCA_049964315.1. Lineage (GTDB taxonomy): Bacteria > Bacillota > Sulfobacillia > Sulfobacillales > JAIMBI01 > JAKATP01. The sequence continues at coordinate 8,161 of JBMFXK010000023.1, forward strand.
ACCGGGTTTCCCTCATCGCCCGCGGCTCGATGGCCGAGCTTTTAGCCCCCGCCAAAGACGGGGTGACGCCCCTGTCAGAGCTGAGGCCGGGAGACATCATTGCGTATTGGGAGCGTGGGCGCGTCGTACACATGGCTGTCGTGGTGGGGTACGATCCAGACGGCTACCCTCTGGTCGTGAGCCATTCCGCGGACCGATTCCGGGAACCCTGGGACCTGGGCTGGGATAGAACCACCCATTATCTCTTCCTGCGGGTCCACTATCCTGACAAGCAGCCTAACGCGTACACGATACGCGTATAGTACCGAGCCCCAGCACCGCCGCCATGACCAGCATCTCCGCGACGGGCACGTGCGGGAGCAGGACCAGGAGACCCAGCAGGGCCAACAGGGGGACCCACGGCCATCCCGGCATGCGGTAGGGAATGGTGTTAACCTGTCGACGGACGAATAGGGCGCCCACGACAATTGTCCCGTAAACCACCATGACCAGTGCGCCCAGGAGAACGATGAGGGAGTTTACGGGCGCTGCGAGAACGAGTCCCAGGTTGAGGGCCACCAGCACTACGAGCGCTGGCCGTGGGACCCCCCGGCGGTCGGCGTGCCCTATCCAGCGCCGGATAAGGCCCGGATGCGGCCAGTCGCGCGCCATGGCGTAGTATACGCGGCCATAGCTCATGGCAGTGGCCAGGGCTGAGTTGAATAGGCCCACCACGATGCATGCGAGCAGCAGCTCCTGACCGACTCGCCCGAACAGTCCGTGCCTGACCACCGCCAGAAGCGGCAGGGAGACCGGCGACACGGTGCCCAGCGCAGTCAATGCCAGGGTTCCGAGTGTCACACCGAGCAGCTCGATGGCCATGGTAATAAGCGTTACCAGCACCACGGCTCGCCCGTAACCTTCTGGCTGGCCCCGAACCTCCTCGCTGTAGTAGAGGCATCCCTGGGGTCCGTTAAGACTGTACAAGGCGGGTACAGCCGCGGTGGCGATTGGCGCCCACAGCCCACTCGCGTGGAAAACGACAGGTCCGCCCACGTGGGCGGGCAGGTGGATGGTGGCGGCAGCCGTGGTTGCAAACCACATGAAGGCCAACACTTCGATGACGACCATTGTGGTCATCAACCGACTGGTCACCTTAAGGTCCAAAAGGCCCAGCCCCAGGATAAGAAGGAGCATTGCTGCGATCGTCAGGGTCAAAGGGACGCCTGCAAACAGTTCATGAAGATAGACGGAGGCGCTGCCGGCCAGCACGGCCGGAAGCACGGCGCCCTTGAGGGCGAACACCGTCCCCACTATACGTCCCGCGCGGGGACCGAGCGAATGGGAAGCCAGCGCATAGTCTCCACCCGCCTCGGGGAAGACACTTCCCACCTCGGCGTAGCAAAACATCACCAGAAGCACGAGCAGGCTGCCGAGCGCATACGACAGGATAATTGCCGGCCCCGCCGTGCGATAGGCGCTTCCATACGTGAGGAATACGGAGGTGGCGGGTGCCACCATGGCCAGCGTGATGACAACCAGCCGACCGAGACCAATGGACGGGCCCTGTGAGGGGTGCCAAGCTGCCATGACCCAGGTTATGGCTCTTGGGACCTCGGCAGACGAGTCTACGGCCGAACCAGGGACCATTGATCTATAGTTGAAGCGCTGGCCTGAAGGGTCGAATTGGGGGGAGGGTGCCGTGACCAGGGAGCGGGTCTCGACGCCGAGTGGACATCACGTGACCCTGCCGATCCGCGTGCGTTGGGCCGAGTGCGATGCGGCGGGCATCCTGTACCATGCCCGGGTCTTTGACTGGTTCTCCGAAGCGCGGGTAGCGTGGCTTCGCGGCATCGGACATTCCTACTATGACGACTGGCGGGCCCGCGGAATTGAACTGCTGGTGCGCGATGCGCACGCGAGCTTTGTGCGTGCCATGCGTCCGGGAGACGAGTTGTCGCTGACGGTTTGGGTGGACGAACGCCACGGCGCCCGGGTGCGCTTTTGTTATGTGGTCCGGCATCATGGTGAGGTCGCCGTGGAAGGCTTTACGGAGCATGCGTTCGTCCAGGATGGCCGCGCCATCAACCTTGCCCGCGTGGCGGAGGATCTTGATCGGGCGCTTACCGAGGCCATGGCAGCAGAACCGTCGGCGTCGACACACTAGGGGAGGCAATGGCGATGGTCGGTACATACAGGCCCGAGCCGCTTACGGCGTTTGACGAGTCCAGTAATCGCGCGGCCATGGAAGCGGCGCTGTCCGACGTCCGGGCCCAGCTCGGTCGGGCATACCCGCTCATCATCGACGGCGAGCGGGTCACTACCAGCAACACTTTGATCTCCACCAATCCGGGACGTCCCGAGGAGATCGTGGGGAGAGTTTCGAAGGCCAGCCGATCCCACATCGACGCCGCGCTGGAGGCGGCCGACCGGGCTTTCAAGCAGTTCCGACGGCTCACGGCCGAGGAGCGCGCTCGCTACCTTTACCGCGCGGCCGCCACCATGCGGCGCCGCAAGTTGGAGCTCGCTGCCTGGGAAGTCTACGAGGCAGGGAAGACCTGGGCGGAAGCAGACGCCGACGTAGCCGAGGCCATTGACTTCCTTGAATACTACGCCCGGCAGGCGGAGCGTTTAGCCCGGCCCGTTGATGTGGTCCCGCTGCCGGGTGAGGACGACCAGGCCTTTTACATTCCCCTGGGTGTGGGCGCCATCATCCCCCCCTGGAACTTTCCGTTGGCCATCCTGACCGGTATGACGTCGGGCGCAGTGGTAGCCGGGAATGCGGTGGTTCTGAAGCCGGCCAGCCCCACTCCCGTCATAGCCGCTAAATTCATGGAGATCATGGAGGAGGCCGGTATCCCGCCCGGCGTCATCAACTTCGTGCCCGGCGACGGTGGAGAGATTGGGGATCATTTGGTCGGCCACCGGCTCACTCGCTTCATATCATTTACCGGATCACGGGAGGTGGGCCTCCACATCAACCGGCTGGCGGCCGATACCCAGGCGGATGGACGCTGGATCAAGCGGGTCGTGGCCGAAATGGGTGGCAAGGACGCCATCGTGGTGGATGAGACCGCTGACCTGGAAGCGGCCGCGCGGGGCATCGTCGTGTCGGCGTTTGGCTACCAGGGTCAGAAGTGCTCCGCGTGCTCCCGGGCCATCATTGTCGACTCGGTCTACGACCAAGTGACCCGGCGCGTCGTGGAGCTGACCCGGGATCTCAAGATCGGGGAGGCCGACAACCCCGCCAATAATCTAGGCCCGGTAATCGAAGAGCGCGCGTTTGAGAAGATCATGGATTACATCGGCTGGGGCAAGGCGCACGCCCGGCTGCTGGCCGGCGGCGAGCGAGCGCTCGAGCCAGGATACTTTATTGCCCCCACCGTCTTCGGGGATGTCGAGCCCGGATCGCGATTGGAGCAGGAGGAGATCTTCGGACCGGTGCTGTCCATTATCCGGGCACGCGACTTCGACCACGCCATAGAGATTGCCAACGACACTGATTACGGGCTGACCGGCTCGGTGTACACAAGCCGCCGGGACCGGATCGAGCACGCCCGGCGGGAGTTCGAGGTGGGCAACCTCTATATAAATAGGAAGTGTACCGGCGCGGTAGTCGGCGCTCACCCCTTCGGCGGCTTCAATATGTCCGGTACAGACTCCAAGACCGGGTCCCCCGATTACCTTCTCCTGTTCATGCAGATGAAGGCAGTGGCCGAGCAGCTTTAGCCGCCCACAGCTTCCGAGTAAGGACGGGGCGCGAAGCGAAACGCCCCGTCCTTCCACCAAAGGGTGTGCGTGGATAGGTTGTCCAGGAGCTCCCGATCGTGGCTGACCAGGATGACCAGTCCGGGGTAGCCGAGCAGCAGGCTCTCCAGCTCTTCTCGCATCGGCAGGTCCAGGTGGTTGGTGGGTTCGTCCAGCAGCAGCACGTTTCCCCGGGCCATCAGGGCGAACAGGAGGGCCAGGCGGGCGCGCTCTCCTCCGGACCAAAACCCGGTGAGGGTGTTGAGCAGTTCTGGCGAAAGGCCGAAGCGGGCGCCGAGCGCGTAACAGGTCTCACGGTCCATGCCCTCTTCGTGGGCCAGTTCCATGCCAGTCTGGTCCGTCGGCAGCCGATCAGCCGCGTGCTGGTCGTACCAGGTAAGCAGCGCATCGGGATTCCAGCGGACACCGGGCAGCGACTGCGCCAGAGCGGTAAGCAAGGTCGTCTTACCCGATCCGTTCGGGCCTACCACGCCCAGCCGCGCCACGGTGGGAAGCCTGAACGAAACGGGTTCCCAGATGCGTCCAGCCACTTCAAGCACCAGTCCGTCCACATCGATGGCGATGCTGCCCGGCAAGGCAGAGCCGGCATGCCGAAGCGTCCGTGCGGCCGTGCGAGCCTTGACCGGAAGCGCCACGGCCTCCCGGTCCAGACGGGCGATGGCGTGCAGGCGGCTCTTCGCCTGCGTCGACCGGGTACCGGCACGGAATCGGTCGACGAACACCATCAGGCGCTGGCGTTCCTCTTGGTAGCGTTGCCACTGCTCCTGCAAGCGCTGCAGTCGTTCCCGGCGCACCGCTTGGTAGTGGCGGTAGCCTCCAGATACCGTAAAGAAGGATCCATCCTCCCAGCTGATGATGCGGGTGGCGGCTCTCTGTAAGAATCGCCGGTCGTGGGACGCCATGATGACGCCTCCGGCAAACTGATTCAACGTCCGTTCGAGCCATTCCATGGCTTCGACGTCCAGGTGGTTGGTGGGTTCGTCCATGACCCAGATCTGGGCGCCTGACAAAACTAGGCGCCCTAGGGCCAGACGATGCCGCTCACCACCCGACAGAACCGAGACCGGGTCCGAGAACCTCGACGCGGGGAAGCCGAGCCCCTGGAGCACCTGATTCACCCGGGCATCCCATTCGTACCCGCCCAGTTCCTGATACAGCTCCTGAGCGACCGCGTAGCGAGACAGGATGGTGTCGAGATCGTCTGCACCCGGATCGGCCATGGCGTGTTCTAACTGGCGCAGCGTCTGTTCTAGCTCAGGAATACGTGGATTGGCCGCATAGGCGGTCGCCCATATGGTGCCCGAGTCTTGGATGGCCCTGAGCTGGTCAAGTGTGGCCAGACGCAAGCCTGGGGCCCGCTCGACCACGCCGTCATGCGGCAGGATGTCGCCGGTGAGAACACGGAAGAGGGAGGTTTTGCCCATTCCGTTCGGCCCGACCACTCCAATACGATCGCCGGGGTCGATGCGAAATGTGGCGTGATGGACCAGAACGCGGTCTGACACAGCAATAGCGAGGTCGCTGATGCGAAGCCAAGACATTAAGAGCCCTCCTGCTGGATGCGGAGGGAAGGCGGGGGTCGCCTTCCCAAGAACCGGTGGCCGCCAGACGGGCAGACTACGCCCTTTGACGCGCCTAGCCGAGTTCTCGGACCACGATGCTCCCCCCTCAGGACGATACGCTTCCGATTGTACGGCTTCTGAGAAGATCGAATCAATGCCGGTGGGTGAAACCAGCCAGGCGCGCTACAGCATCCGCTCTTTCCAGAGGACGGGATCGAGC
>JBMFXK010000024.1:0-13563 GCA_049964315.1 Clostridia bacterium
CCGCGTTCTACCGAACCCCGGGGGCGTCAGGCATGGGCAGGCTGACCCTGCACCAGGGCACGGAACTCTCGTACAACAATCTCGCCGATCTAGACACCGCCTGGCGCCTTGCCTCTGAATTCGAGGACACCGCGGCGGTGGCGGTGAAGCATCAGAATCCCTGTGGGGTGGCGCTTGGCAAGACTCCGGCAGACGCATTCCGGAAGGCCCGCGCCGCCGATCCGGTGTCCATCTTCGGCGGGATTGTGGCCGTCAATCGGCCCGTCGACGAGGAACTGGCCGGGCGGTTGACGCGGCTGTTCCTGGAGGTGGTGGTGGCGCCAGGCTTCACGGTCGAGGCCCTTCAGATCCTGAAGGCCCGGCCGCGGCTCCGGGTGGTCGAACTGGCCCGGGCTCCGCAGGGACCAGACCTTGAGTGGCGATCGGTGGTTGGCGGGTGGCTGATTCAGGACCGGGACCGGGGCGGGCGGCCCCTGCATGAGTTTCGGCACGTGGCCGGCCCGGAAGTGGACCTGGCGGCTGACACCGCCGCCTACCTGGCATGGACGGTGGTGCGCTATCAGAAGTCAAACGCCATCGCGCTGGCGCGGCCGGGGACCACAGTGGGCCTGGGGGGCGGCCAGACCAACCGTATCGACGCCGTTCACCAGGCCATCCTCCGGGCGGCAGACAAGGCCGCCGGCTCCGTCGCCGCGTCCGATGCCTTCTTCTTTCCCGACACGGTGGAGGCGTTGGCCGGCGCCGGCATCCGAGCCGCCCTCTCCCCCGGCGGCTCGGTCCGAGATGAGGAGGTTCTGGCGAAGGCCAACGAGCTTGGCCTCTCCCTCTGGTTTACGGATGAACGCCACTTCCGGCACTGAGAAGCCGTCAGGAGACATGTCATGACCTCGAAGCGGACCGTACTGGTCATCGGGTCCGGCGCCCGCGAGCACGCGATCGCCTGGATGCTCAAGGAGAGTCCGGATGTCGGTACGGTCTACATGGCGCCGGGACATGGGGGACTCGGCCAGACCGCCCTGCCGGTGTCGCTTCCCACGCCCGCGCACATCATGGATTTTGCCGAGAAGACGCGCGCCCTGGTCGTCATCGGGCCCGAGCAGCCCCTGGCCGACGGCCTCGCCGACGCACTCTCCGCACGCGGCATCCCGGTCGTGGGACCCTCCGCGGCGGCGGCCCGGGTCGAGTCCAGCAAGGCCGAGGCCAAGGCGCTGATGGCGCGCCTTCACATTCCCACCGCCCGCTTCGAGGTCGTGGAGAGCCCGGCCCAAGCCCTCGAAAAGCTGGACGCCTTTCCGGACGGCGTGGTGGTAAAGGTCGACGGCCTCGCCCAGGGGAAGGGCGTGGTGGTAGCGGAGAGGTGGGAAGCCGGCGGGGTGGTCGAGGCCATGATGACCGGGCACCGTTTCGGAGCCGCCGGGGACCGGGTGGTGCTGGAAGAGCGGCTGACCGGTGTGGAGATGTCATACATGGTGCTTACTGACGGCGTGCGCCAGGTGGCGCTTCCCACCTCCCGCGACTATAAGCGGCTGCTGGATGGCGACCGGGGACCAAACACGGGCGGGATGGGGGCCGTTGCCCCGCATCCGGATCACTCCCCGGCCCTCAGAGGCCAGATTGCGGATACGATTGTTCAGCCGCTGCTGGATGCCCTGGCTGCCGAGGGCCGCCCGTTTCGGGGGATCCTGTATGCGGGGCTGATGCTGACCGACCGCGGCCCGTACGTGCTGGAGTGGAACGCGCGGCTCGGAGATCCGGAGACCGGCGTGGTGCTGCCGCTCCTGTGCGATAACCTGTTCCCGTACTTTGAGGGCCTGGCGTCGGGACAGCTCCCCGACGTGCCGCTGCGCTCGCAGGGATCGGCGGTCGGTGTGGTGCTGGCCGCCCCCGGCTATCCGGACGCGGCCCAAAAGGGGATCCCGGTCTCCCTGCACCCCAACCCCGAAGCCATTATCTTTCAGGCCGGCACCGAGGTCCGCGACGGCGCCCTGCGCAACACGGGGGGGCGTACCCTCCTCGTGGTGGGGACGGGCGACTCCATGCCGGCGGCCCGGGAGCAGGCTTACCGCGAGGTGGGCCGCATTGCATTCCCGGGGGCCCAGGTCCGGGGTGACATCGGAGCCTGACAGGCTCTGGCGGTCCTGCGGTCGATTCCGCGTCACTCGCTCCAGCCTCCGGTTAACGGCGCTTTACCAGTGTTCAGGCCTGCGGCTGACCTCGCGCCCCAGGGCCAGGTCGCGGGCGGCGATGAGAGCGCGCTGCACTCACACACCGCTGTCGGCTGAGATGGCGATGCACACACGACCGACTTGTCGGGCAGATACGCCTCGAAATGCTGGCCGTGTCAGTTATAGGTGACCAGGAGGGCCCCGACGATATAGCGGCTGCGGCGTGTCGCCCTGAGTGTGATAAGTCCTGAGGCCCGAACGGTGCCTGGTGCACTGGCCAATGCCAGCCGCGGCGTGGGATGGCCCCCCGGAGCGGTGCCGGTTGCCCGGGCTGAGGGGTCCACCTGCACGACCAGGTCCAATGGGACGTTGGTAGGTGCGATCGCCCTGACGATCATCGGACTCGCGGTGCGGTTTTAAAGCGGTCCGCTGCCAATCGTGACGGACTGCCCCAAAGACCGGCGTACCCGGTGATGGTCGACCGCGTCGCAGCCGCCTCGGGCGCATTCATGAGGGGACACGCCCGAGGAGTGAGGTGGGTGACAGCGACTCCCCCGAGGAGAAGGATCGCGACTCCCACCAGCAAGCGCCCACGGCGCTGTCTCCGGGAAGACCTGCGGTCCTGTACGGGCGGCGGGCGTCCCCTCGCCGGGTTGGAGGGGACGCCCGCCTTTTAGTGACCGGCGGCGGTGTACTGGCCGGGATTGGCCACGAATGCCTGGAGGCAAGCCTGCCCACAGAAGAGGTAGGTCTTGCCCTCCCAGTCAAGCCTGGCCGCTGCTGCCTCCCGCATGACGGTCATACCGCAGACGGGGTCCACCGCCGTGCGGGGTGCCTCCTCATCGCGCGTCGCACCGTGCAGGAATCGCTCCGGATCGGCCCGGAACTCCTCCGCACAGGACTTCGCGCAGAAGTAGTAGGTCTCCCCGTCGTATGCATGACGGTCGGCCTCCTCGCCAATCTTCACGGTCATGCCGCAGACGGGGTCGACCGCGGTACCCGCAGCGTGTTGATCCATGGAAATCCTTTCTCCTTTCAGAAATCGCTCCGGGTCCTCCCGAAACTCTTCAAGACAGGACCTGGCGCAGAAATAGTACGTCTGGCCCTGGTAGGTGTAACGTCCGGCCTCCTCACCGACCTTTATCGTCATGCCGCAGACCGGGTCCACGGCGGTTGTCGGCTCATCAGGTCCGGATTCCGATTCGTCCGCTGCTTCGGCCGCCCAACGCTCTTCGGTCATGGTGAGGCCCCGGTACGGATTGGCCCGGTTCAACAGCGCGGAGTTGCTGGTCACCAAAATGGAGGACATGGCCATGGCGGCGCCTGACAACACCGGCGCCAGCCAGCCGATGGCCGCCACGGGAATCAGGATGACATTGTAGATGAGCGCCCAGAAGAGATTCTGATGGATCTTGCCAAGCGTTTTCCGCGCCAGCCGCAGTCCTGCCGCAGCCCCGCGGACGTCTCCGCTCATGAGCGTGATGCCCGCGGCCGCCATCGCGACATCCGTGCCGGTGCCGATGGCGATGCCGAGATCGGCGATGGCCAGCGCCGGCGCGTCGTTGATGCCGTCCCCCACCATGGCCACCCGGCGTCCGCGCTCGCGGAGCCCTTTAATGACGGCCCCTTTCTCGACCGGCAGGACACCCGCTTTGACATGGTCTGGCGGAATCCCCACCTCCCGCGCCACGGCCTGCGCCACGCGGTCGCCGTCCCCGGTCAGCAGGTAAACCTCCACGCCGTCCTGGTGCAGGGCTGATACAGCTTCGCGGGCGGTCTCCTTGATGTCGTCGGCGACGGCCACCGCACCCGCGAGCTGGCCGCCTACAGCGACGAACAGCGGCGTCTTGCCGTCCGCCTCCCAGCCAGCCGCCGTGTCGCGCAAGGGATCGACCGACACCCCCGCCTCGTTTAGGAAGCGCGGGCTGCCCACGTGTACCGTCTGCCCGCTGACCGTGGCCGTCACCCCGCGCCCCGGCTCTGCCTGAAACGCGTCGCCAGCCGGAATGCGGATGCCGCAGTCGCGCGCCGCCTCCACCGTCGCGCGCCCGAGCGGATGTTCGGAGAACGTCTCCACCGCCGCAGCCATCTGCAGCACCGATGCCGTGGACCCGGCAGCGCCATAGGGTGCGATGTCCGTGACCACCGGCCGTCCCCGCGTGATCGTGCCGGTCTTGTCAAATACCACCGTGTTGATGCGGGCGGCCGCCTCCAGGTGCTCTCCGCCGCGAATCAAGATGCCGCGCCTGGCGCCCACCCCCACGCCGGCCGTGACCGCCGTCGGCGTCGCCAGCCCGAGGGCGCAGGGACAGGCCACTACCAGCACGGTGACGGCGGGCAGCACTGCGTGGACGGCGTTGCCGGACACGATGGCCCAGATCACAAACGTGACCAGCGCAATGCCGATAACGATGGGGACGAAGACGCCGGAAATGCGGTCGGCGAGCGCTTCCACCGGTGCCTTTTCGGCCTGTGCGCTCTCCACCGCCGCCACGATCTGGGCCAGCATTGTCTCCCGGCCCACCTTCAGGGCCTTTACCCGGAGCATGCCGCTCTGATTGAGCGTGCCGCCGACCACCTCGTCGCCGTTCGCCTTATGCACGGGCACGGGCTCGCCGGTGAGCATCGATTCATCGACGCGGCTCCGGCCGGAGATCACCAGCGCATCGGTCGGGATCGTCTCGCCCGGCTTTACCATGAGTTCCATGCCGGGCTCCACATCGTCCATCGGGATGGCGGTTTCGACCCCGTCCACGATGGCGTGGGCCTCTTTCGGGGCGAGGCCCATCAGCTGCTTGATGGCCGTGGAGGTGGCCCCCTTGGCGCGCGCTTCAATGAACTTGCCGAGGCTCACCAGGGTGAGCACGATGGCGGCGTCGTCAAAGTACAGCGCGTGGCGGCTCCGGGTCAGCACGAGGCCGGCACTGAGCGCGTACGCAGCCGTGGTGCCCATCGCCACCAGCACGGACATGTTCGCGTTGCGGTTCTTCAAGTTGTGGTAGGAGTCGAGGTAATAGAAGCCGCCCACATAGCCCTGCACTACCGTGGCCAGTCCCCACATGAGCCAGGGATCCTGCAGCACGGGATGGTGAAGCAGCCCTGTTACGAGGCCGACGGCCAGCGGCAGTGAGAAGACCGCCCCCACCAGGAATCGAACCAGCCACCCGCGAATCTCGCGCTCCCGCGCTTCTTGCAGCGCATCCTTTTCCTCGCTCTGATCCTCGGTGGCAAAGCCATGGTCCTTGAGCATCCGGCGAACGTCAGCCGGGCGTACCGTTTCCGGCAGGTACTGGATCGCGAAGGAGTCCGTGGTGGCCTCGTACCGCACCCGGACAATGCCCGCGAGCCGTTCGATGAAGCCGGCGGCTTCCTGACGCTGCTCCTCGGACAGTGCGCCGAGGGGGTGCAGCCGCATGGTATCGGTGATGGCCTTGTAGCCGACGTCTTCAATCTTAGTCACGATGCGGGATGCATCCAGGGTGGCGGGATCGAAGCTCACCGTGGCTTTCTCGGTGCCGAAGTTGACCCGGACGCCCTGGATGCCCTCGAGGCGCGCAACGCCCTTTTCGATCCGGAGGGCGCAGCTCGCACAGGTCATCCCGACCACCCCGATCTGAATCTCGGAGGGGGGTGTGTCGTGCCGTTTCGGGTTGGTCTCGACCGCCATGTTGTCCTCCCAGCGAAGCAGTATGTCTCAGACGGGGGTGGAGGCCTTCGGTGCAGGGAGGCCCTCAACCGGCGGAATGCCCTTGGTGTACCGGAGCGCCTGGACCAGTTCGTGAATGAGGGATTCGCCCGAGCCGGCCAGGATGGCGTCGGTGACGCAGGTGGACAGGTGATTCTTCAAGAGAACCTGCTGCACGCCCTCAAGACTGGCCTGCACGGCGGCCAGCTGCTTCATGATGTCGACGCAGTAGCGTTCGTCGTCCACCATGCGTTCGACGGCCTTCAAGTGGCCGATGGCCCCCTTTAAGCGATGACTCGCGTCTGCCTTGTACTCCGCGATCACGGCACCTGCTCCTTTCCTGCTCCCCGTGGCTCTCGCAATGATTATACCCCCTCCCCCGGAGGGGGTGGGAGGTGATGCGAGATGGTCGTCAAACGCGTGTTCGGCGCACCTTCGCTGGCGGGCTTCACTGGCGTTCACGGCCCTGGTTGACAAGCGCCTTGCGGGACTGAGCCGGGACGGCATGCGCTTTCGCGACCTCGGCCCAGGCGCTGAGAGGTGGGTGTCGCGGGGCACGTTCCGGCGCTGGTGGCGCGAGGGGGATTGGTGGGCTCGGCTTGACGCACGCCTCTATACCCTGCGCGAGCGGGCTCGGAGTGGGGTACGGGGCCGGGGTTACGGCGGGGAGGACGAAGGTTCGAGATCCCACCTGGCCGGCGAGGTCCTGGCCCATCTGGATCGTTTTGATTTCGTGGACTGGGCAGGCATGCTGGCCGACTGGGAGGCTGACGCGAAAGCGCCCGCGGCAGAGACACACGGCGCGCTGCGGCTGGAGGACGCCGTCGCCGTCGCGTATCTCCGCGTCCGCGTACTGGAGCCGACCGACCTGTTCAATGCACGTCTGGTGGTGGTGGACGAGGCCCAGGACTACACGCCCACCCACTTCGCGCTCCTGCGGCGGTTGTTTCGTGGGACCGACGTCACCCTGGTCGGCGACCTGCACCAGGCCGGAGATCCCTACCTCCGGCTGGAGGTGTGGGAAGACGCGATCGAAGCTGTCCGACCCGCCCATGAGTCCCACCGATTTGGCGCCTTCGTGCTGTCGCTCTGGAAAACCTATCGCTCGGCCCCGGCGGTCATGGAGTATGCGACCCGGCTCTTGCGCCCCGAGGTTGGGCAGCAGATTCAGGTTATGCGGCTGGGACGCGGGGACGAGCCGCCGACGCTCGCAGAGGTGGCTTGCGAAGAACTTGGGCCGGCGCTGGTTGACATCCTCCACCGCGAGCGCGCGGCGGGCACGCGCACTCTCCTGGTTGCGGCCCGGACCGCGTTTGAGGCCGTCCGCCTCTGGACGAAGCTCGAGCAGCACGTGCCGATCTCGCTGCTGACCAATCCCGAACGGGAATATCAGGGCGGGTATGTCGTGATGCCCCTTTATCTGGCCAAGGGTTTCGAGTTTCAAACCGTCGTGATTGGAAATGCGAGCCATGACCGGTTCTCGGAGCCGGCCGATGCCCGCTGGCTCTACATCGCCATGACGCGATCGCGTGAGCGCGTCTTTATCGTCAGTGCGGGTCCGCGAAGCCGTCTGCTGCCGCCGTTGTAAGGAGACGGAGTGTTTCAAGCCGGCTTCCGGCGCAGCCTTAACAGAGCCTTCACCGAATCCTAATACGCCCCTAACCCGCCACGTTGGGGAACTCTATAGCCTGTAGGTGAGGTCTATGTAATCACGCAGGGTAGAGAGGATGGACCAAATGGCCGACCGCTCCGGCACTTTGACTGCGTCCTTAAATGAAGCGCCTCTCGGCCTGTTTCACTTCCGTGCACTCCTTACCGCCGGGATGGGCTTCTTTACCGACGCTTACGATCTTTTCATCATCGGTACCGCGCTCGTTCTCATTAAGGAAGTCTGGAAGCCTGCTGCCTGGCAGCTCGGCCTGGTCAGTTCCACCGCTCTTATCGCTGCATTCGCCGGGGCGTTCGTGTTCGGCCGCCTGGCCGATATTTATGGACGCAAGCGGGTGTACGGGATCGAAGCCGCTATCATGGCGCTTGCCGCCATCCTATCGGCATTCTCGCCCAACATCATGTGGCTCATTGTCTTCCGATTCATCCTCGGTGTCGGCATCGGCGGCGACTATCCGGTATCCGCCGTCATCATGAGTGAGTACGCCAACACCAAAGACCGCGGCAAGCTGGTCGGCGGCGTGTTCTCCATGCAGGCGGCCGGTCTGGTTGCGGGTCCGGTCGTGGCGCTGGCCATCCTGGCGACCGGCGTCAACCCTGACATTGCCTGGCGGATCATGCTGGGCCTCGGCGCCCTGCCGGCTCTCGGTGTTATCTACCTCCGCCGCAAGATGCCGGAGTCCCCGCGCTACCTCTCGCGCGTAAAGGGCGAGACGGCCCAGGCGGCCCGGCAGACGGCCGAATACTCGAACTCGACGGTGGTGGGCAGCACAACCCAGGAGAAGCGCGTCAACGCCCGCCTCTCGTCCTACGTGCTCACCCTGTTGGGAACGGCCGGAACCTGGTTCGTCTTTGACTATGCCTACTACGGAAACAGCATCTCTACGCCGCTCATCCTGAAGATGGTGGCGCCGGCGGCCACCACCATCACCAGTGTCGCCTGGACCCTGATCGTCTTTGCGGTGGCAGCGGTGCCCGGCTACATCCTGGCCTTCAGCACCATGGACCGCATCGGCCATAAGCGGCTCCAGCTCATTGGATTCGCCGTGATGGGGCTCGCCTTCCTGGCCATCGGCGTGGTGCCCAACCTGACGCACGTTCTGATTCCGTTCTTGCTCGTGTACGGGCTCAGCTACTTCTTCGCCGAGTTCGGACCCAACACCACCACGTTCGTGCTGTCAGCTGAACTGTACCCGGTCAACCTCCGAACGACCGGTCACGGGCTCTCCGCCGGCATCGCCAAGGTCGGCGCCTTCATCGGCGTGTTCCTGTTCCCCATCATGGCGGCCTCCCTCGGCCTCTCCGGCACTCTCACGGTCACCTTCGTCTTCGCCCTTGTCGGCATCGGGCTCACGCTGCTGCTGCCCGAGCCGGCCGGGAAGTCCCTGGAAGAGATCTCGAACGAGGATGGGGATGGGGTAGCCCGGGCGCAGGGAGTCAGCTAGCGGCGACGCTCGGACAGGGGCGGGCAGGCCATCCTGCCCGCCCCTGTGTCTGAAGGGAGACGGGATGGTGTTTGATCAGTATCCCGCCTCCATTCACTGGGGGTCGCTGGAAGTGATGCCGTCAGGCCTCCGGGTTTATCAAGACGGAAAGCGGGTGACGCTCACGCTTCGACAGTTCGAGGCGCTGATGGCCTTTCTCGCCAACCCGCATCGGACCCTCTCCCGCGAGGACGTCTGGCGCTTCTGCCTGCAGCAGGAAGGCCGCACAGGTGAGTCACCCGATCCGCAGTACCGCATGGTCGACGTGTACGTGGCACAGCTCCGACGCCGGCTGGGGCGCGACGTCATCGAAACGGTGCGCGGTGTCGGCTACCAGCTGGGTCCATCAGGCGGGTCGCCCGCCCTGGATAAAAGCAGCTGACCCCTATCTGCCGGAAGTACCGATGACGGTCAGCCGACCACGATGAGGGTCGGACGCTGCCACGTCACCCCGCCTGCCGTGATGGCCTCAGTCGGTTCTCCTTCGTACAGCGTGACCGGCGTGAGCGTATTTCTGACGACCAGCACCGTATCCTCAGCCTTGGTGGCGCCTCCGGTGGGGTTGAAGGCGGTGAGAGCGGTCTCGGGCACCACCCAGGTGGAGTCGGGGCGGAGAAACGTCTCCCGGGACTGATAGCCGGCCAGGCCACCCTGATGATGATGGTTGAATCCACCCGGAAATCCGTAGTCGGAGTACGCCTCGACAACTGCCTGCCATAGCTCAGACGAGGTCTGACCTGCGGTGGCGGTGCTGGCGATGGCGGTGAAAATGTGCTGGAGGGCCCGGTGCTGAGCCACCTCCGTGTCGGTCGGCTCCTGCAGCACGGCCTGGCGCGTCACCGACAGCACGAGGCCGCCCGGGGTCAGCACACTGACCGCCATGAGGGCGCGGTGATGGATGGGAAGGCTGGTGGGCAGAGGATGCGGCCTGAACCCGCAGCGGTGATCGGCTGCCACCAGCACTACCAGAGGCTGCATCCCCGCTCCCATGAGAGAGCCTGACAACTGACCGGCAAGGTCGTTTTCGGTCATGCCGTCTTCCAGGCTCAGGGCGACATCGTACATGATGCGGCCGATTTCAGGCCCATACAAGCGTGCCCGCTCCATCTCAGGCTCCAGCAGCTCGGTCCTCAGTTGGACCAGATCGGCTTCGAGCGCGTCCTCCGACGCTATCGAGAATCCGGCTGTGACCTGTGCTGTGATGGTCTCGCGACTCCCGTCTTCAAACCACGGGTAGGCCTGCCAAGTGATGGGAAGACCAGGGCACTCCTCTTCCTCCAGACGTTCACGCTCGTTGTTGCCGGTCAGGGCCACGACCCGATCGGGAAGCACGACGAGGCGGGCCAGCGCCGCGTCTGTCGCGATATTGACGTAGCTTCGCATCCCGGTGAGCCAGACCACGTTTTTGGCGGTGTCCAGGATGACGGCGTCTTTGTTCCGGTGCGCCAACACGCGCCGGAGCCGCTCCAGCTTGCGGGCAAACTCGGCGGACGTCATATGCGGATCCTGTCTTTTCATCGGCCCAACCCCCATGCGGGATAGAATCGTTATGGAGCTTTGCAAAAAGCGTAACGGAATTCCAATCTCATGCCCCTTGGGGAGGCACCATGGCCGTCTATCTCGGTGTCGATCTCGGCACGACCCATGTCAAGGCCATGGCCTGGGATGCGGAGGACGATCGCCTGTATCTCGCTTCCGCACCCACTCCGTGGGTGCATCGGGGCCAGCAGGAGATGGATGGGGATGCGCTCTACGGTGCCGCGCTTGCCGTCATGCATGAGGCGCTGTCGGCGCTGTCTCGCCCCGCTCCGCCGGTGGCGGTTGCGATTGCCAGCATGGGTGAGTCGGGGCTCTTCGTCGATGGGGCGGGCCGCGAGCTCACTCCAATGGTGGGCTGGCTTGACATTCGCGGGACCACGGACAGCTTCTACGCGTTAGTGAGACAATACGGCGCCGGCGCACTCTTCCGTCGGACCGGTATGAGCCCCGAGCCCAAGTATGGCATTGCCCGGATGAAGGTTCAGCGGCCGCCGAACTCACAAGTGGTGTACTGGCTTCAGGCCGCGGACTACCTCCTATGGCGGCTCTCCGGCGGCGAGCGCGCCACCCATCCAAGTCTTGCGGCTCGGACGATGGCGTTCAACCTCGGCAAGGGTGACTGGGACGATGAGCTCCTGGGCTTCGCGGGACTCTCACGCGCCGCCTTGCCGCGCCTGGTCGCTCAACCAGAGATTGTGGCCCGCGTCCGCAATGTCGGTACACGCTTTGACGGGGCCGGAGTCACAGTCGCGGGTCACGACCATGGCGTCGCGGCCTACGGGGCCGAGCTCGGGCCCTCGGCTATTCTCGACTCTTCAGGCACCGGCGAGGCTCTGATAGTCATGAGCCGCTCACCAACTTTTTCCGAAGCCGCGCTGCGCATCGGGACCATGTGGCAGCCCGCTGTGTCTACGGACGACGCCGGGCTGGTGGCGGGTCTGATTCGCGTTGATGGCGGCGGTGCGGCGGAAGCCTGGGCGCGCCAGACGTTCGGCATTACGATTGATGCACAGCTGCTGCTTCCCGACGAGCACCCCATTTTCGATCCGGAGGGTTTTGGCTTCGGGGCCGCGCGCTTTTACGCACTTGGCGGCGCGACGCCAGAAGCACTCTATGCGGCTGTGTTGGACGGTGTAGCCCGGCATATCGGTGAGCGAATCGCAGACGTGGAGACGCTGCTGGGAGCCCATTTCCCACACGTGCTAATGACCGGCGGTGCGGCACACCATCATGCATGGCTCACACGGCGCCGCCAGATCCTGGCGCGGCCGCTTAAGCTGATGGATCCCGATGAAGGCGTCGTGTTTGGTGCCGTGCGCTGGGCGGTGGCGGCGGCCGGGCAGCATGCCCTGCCGGCGGCCACATTTTCGACGCCTTGACCTTTGGTCACGGTCTCAAGGAGGACGACTCGGCCACCGTGTTATACTGACTCCCAAACGTGCGCCCGTAGCTCAGTGGATAGAGCAGAGGTTTCCTAAACCTCGTGTCGCAGGTTCGATTCCTGTCGGGCGCACCAGGCATTTTTGAAGCCCCCTCTAGGTTTAGAGGTCTACGCAGGGCACCGGGCTCACCGTCGTGCTGTTTGGTCGCCTCATGATCGCCAGCGACTCGAAACAGAAGTGTTGGCGCAGCCTCAGGTTGCGGACAGGCGATTCAGCGCTGTCTTGTGAGCTTTGGCGTGGGCCCGCCCCATGGCGCATTCACCAGGCGGAGCGTGCGGACGCGGTTCCCCCTCAGCAAGTACCGGACATCGCGCCGAGCCCGTCAGTCTTGGACAGAATGCCCGGATCGGAGGCGGGATCGCTCCGCGACGCGCTCAAGACGGGCGACGTGATGGCGCAGGTCGAGTCGGTCTCGCTCGACGGCGCTGTTCACCTGGTGCTCGAAGACGCCCCAGTATGCCAACAGCGGGTGAATCACCTGACGAAGATACTCCGCCGGGCCATATCCGCCGTACCGACTCACCACCTGCATCCGGCTCGCAAAGCCCGGCATCCCGGCGCCTGGCATAACGAAGGTGGGGATGACGCGGCAGACGGCTTCCAGTGCGTTGGGGTCCCGGTCCAGAAAGGCGGCCACCGCATCCCGGTAGAAGGCGAAATGGAGCGTCTCATCCCGCGCCAGCGCATGCAGCACGCGGGAGAGGTTCCGGTCCTGGGCTTGGCTCACCCGGGCTAGATTTTGATAAAAGGCGCGGGTCGCCAGCTCTTGGATGGTGGTGTACACCATGATGCCCAGGAGATCGTCCACCGGGAGATCCCACCCAAGCTCCAGGACGTCCCGGCGAAGGCGGTTCCGACGAGCCGGATCGCCATTCCGGGTTAGGAGCAAGAACACCTCCAGGGTCCGCGAGTGCTGGTCTTCCTCCGCCGTCCACCGCCGAATAAAGCGCTTCAGGACCGGTGGCGCGTCCGCAAAGCCGCGCGTGAGCCCGGCCGTGAACCAGGGTAAATTGACTTCCGTCAGAAGCGCCGTCTCCACAGCCACAGTGACTTCCGCGCTCAAGGTGCCTTCATGGGCCGCCCACCGATCGGCGTTAAAATCGCGCCCGAGCTCCCACGGCAGCAGATCATGGTAATCCCAGTGGATTTGCTCCGAGTGGGTCAGGTGCCTCTGGTACAGGTCGTCGAGGCGGCTCAACAGATCCATGGGATTCCTTTCTGGAGTGGATCGTTCCGCCTCCAGGGGAGCGGCCACGAGAGCGACGGTACGGCCTGGTGCGGGCACTGCTCCGCGCTGGCCGTGGCCGCCCGCATCCACCGGCGACAACTCTTCCCTCCACCAGCGCGAGTCGTGCCGGGACATACTAAGGATAGCCATGGCCCTCCGCGTTCGGTCCAGGCTGCCAGGAACGGGGTAGTGACCTGCCGCCAGGATCTCGGGGAGCTTTCTTTGGCCATGGCGAGATCTTCGGGGTCCGACCGCGGGCTCCTGCCTCTACACACGTTCACACTCGGGTTCGCCGCAAGAGCATGGTCCCGCGCAGCCGGCGCATGATCCGCGGGATGCGTCCAGGGGAGGG
>JBMFXK010000025.1:0-13466 GCA_049964315.1 Clostridia bacterium
ATCACGTCGCCGATATTGGCATACCGGCGAAAGGAACCGCCCATCACGCGGATGCACATGATTTCCTTGGCTCCCGTGTTGTCGGCCACCTGGAGCCGCGTCTGCGGCTGCACCACGGAACTCTCCCCCTTAACCGGTCGTTATAAAGCCTGGTTCGTTAGTCCTCGGCCCGGCGCAGGATCTCCACCACGCGCCACCGCTTCTCCTTGGAGAGCGGACGGGTCTCCACCACGCGGACGGTGTCACCGTTCCGACACTGGTTCTCCTCGTCGTGCGCTTTCAACTTGGTGGTGCGGCGGATGCGCTTCTTGTACAGCGGGTGGGCGACCAGCCGTTCAACAGCCACGACCACGGTCTTGTCCATCTTGTTGCTGACCACCCGGCCCTCACGGATCTTGCGCCGTCCATACTTGCTGTCCATCTCGCTCACCCCCTATTTCGCCGCCCGGCGCATCTCGGACATGATGGTGAGCACACGGGCGATGTCCTTGCGCACCTGCCGGATCCGCATCGGATTTTCGAGCTGCATCGTAGCGCCCTGGAAGCGCAGGTTGAACAACTCAGCCTTCAGCTCCCGGAGCTTCTCTTGAAGTTCCGGCTCCGAGAGGTCGCGGACCTCTTTAGGCTTCATCCACCGCCACCTCCTCGGTCATAGCCCGGGTCACGAAGCGCGTGTGGATCGGAAGCTTGTGTGCGGCCAGGCGCATCGCCTCGCGGGCCACGTCTTCCGGTACGCCCGAGAGCTCGAACATGATCCGGCCGGGCTTGACCACCGCCACCCAATACTCCGGGCTGCCCTTGCCGGAGCCCATCCGCGTCTCGGCCGGCTTCTTGGTCACCGGCTTATCCGGGAAGATGGTGATCCACACCTGTCCGCCGCGGCGGATGTGCCGCGTCAGGGCCACGCGCGCCGCCTCGATCTGGCGGTCGCTGATCCACGCGTTCTGGAGCGCCTGCAGCCCGTATTCACCGAACGCCACACGGTTGCCGCGCGTCGCCTTCCCGCGGCGGTTGCCGCGATGCTGCTTACGGTAATTGGTTCGCTTGGGCGCCAGCACCCTACCGGCCTCCTTCCGCCGCCGGCCGACGGCGCACCGTCCCCGGCAGAATCTGGCCCTTGTAGATCCAGACCTTCACGCCGATCACGCCGTACGTCGTCCGCGCCTCGGCAAATCCATAGTCGATGTCGGCCCGGAGCGTGTGCAGCGGGATTGACCCCTCGCCCGTCCACTCCCGGCGCGCAATCTCCGCGCCGCCGAGCCGACCGGCCACTGCCACCTTGATGCCGCGGGCGTTTCCGCGCATGGCGCGCTGCACCGCCTGCCGCATCGCCCGCCGGAACGCGATGCGCTTGACCAGCTGAGAGGCAATGTTTTCGGCCACCAGCTGCGCGTCGATTTCGGGGCTCTTGACCTCCACCACATTCAGGTTGACCTGCTTCTTGCTGAGAGCCTCCAGGTCTTTCCGGAGCGCCTCGACCCCAACCCCGCCCTTGCCGATAACCATGCCGGGCTTGCCCGTGTGCACGGTGATGCGAAGACGGTTGGACGCACCCCGCTCCACCTCGATCCGGCTGATGCCGGCGTTGTAGTGCTTGCGTTTGATGAAGGCCCGGATGGCGCGATCCTCCAGCAGGAGATCGGGCACGGTCTTCCGATTGCCGTACCAGCGGGAGTCCCAGTCCTTCACGATGCCGAGGCGAAATCCCTTGGGATGAATCTTTTGACCCATACGTCCTCCCTTCTATCCCTAACGGTGGCGTTCGCGAAGCACCACGGTGATGTGGCTGGTTCGCTTCAAAATCTGAAAGACCTGACCGCGCGAGCGGAAGTGGACCCGCTTCAATGTAGGACCCCCGTCCACCCAGATCGCGTGGATGTAGCAGTCCCGCGCCAGCATGTCATGGTTGGCCTCGGCGTTGGCCATGGCGCTCCGGAGCAGCTTCTCCACCACCTTAGACGCGCGTTTGGGCGTGTTCTGCAGGATGGAGAGGGCCTGCTGCACCGGCTTGCCCCGGATCAGGTCCACCACGATGCGCACCTTGCGGGGACTGATACGGATGCCGCGCACGATCGCGCGCGCTTCCGGCGCCTCCGGCATGGTCTGTGCCATTACGTCACCCCTACTTCAGAGCCGTCGACCGCTCCGTGCGGTCGCCATGCCCTTTAAACGTCCGGGTCGGTGCGAACTCGCCCAGCTTGTGGCCCACCATCTCCTCCGAGATATAGATGGGTACATGCTGGCGTCCGTTGTGCACCGCCACGGTATGCCCGACCATGTCCGGAACGATGGTGCAGTCGCGCGCCCACGTGCGCACCACCCGCTTCTCGTTCTTCTGGTTCATGGCGTCAATCTTCTTCATGAGGCTCGGCTCCACGTAGGGGCCCTTCTTCACAGACCGGCTCATGTTCTCTCCCCTCCGCTACTTCCGGCGCCGCACGATCAGGCGGTCAGACGGCTTGTGCTTCTTCCGGGTGCGAACCCCGAGGGCCGGCTTGCCCCAAGGGGTGACCGGGTGCTTGCGGCCGATTGGGGACTTCCCCTCGCCGCCGCCGTGGGGGTGGTCGACCGGGTTCATGGCCAC
Source organism: Clostridia bacterium (assembly GCA_049964315.1). GTDB lineage: Bacteria > Bacillota > Sulfobacillia > Sulfobacillales > JAIMBI01 > JAKATP01. The sequence goes on from JBMFXK010000025.1 coordinate 2,585, forward strand.
ACCGCGGACATGGGGCCGGCGACCGAGATGGCGGGACCGTCCGGCCTTGCCGAGACTAATGTTCTCGTGCTCGATGTTGCCCACCTGACCGATGGTGGCCTTGCAGGTGCTGAGCACGCGGCGAAGTTCGCCCGACGGCAGACGCAGGAGCGCGTGCTTGCCTTCCTTCGCCATCAGCTGGGCGGCCGTGCCGGCGGACCGGACCATCGCACCGCCCTGCCCCGGGTTCAGCTCGATGTTGTGCACGGTTGTGCCCACCGGCATGTCTTGCAGGGCCATGGCGTTGCCGGGGCGGATTTCCGAACCAGGGCCGGCCTGAACGGTGTCGCCCACCTTGAGGCCGAGCGGAGCCAGGATATAGGCCTTCTCGCCATCCTCGTACTGCAACAGCGCGATGCGGGCGCTGCGGTTGGGGTCATACTCCAACGCTACAACTTTGGCCGGGATGCCTTCCTTACGCCGTTTGAAGTCAACGCGGCGGTACAGCCGCTTGTGGCCGCCACCCCGATGGCGCGTGGTGATGCGGCCGTAAACATTGCGGCCCCCCGACTTCTTGATCGGCTCGGTGAGTGACTTTTCGGGCTCCTTCTTGGTGAGATCCGAGAAGTCGGCCACCGACATGCCTCTCACGCCGGGCGACGTCGGCTTTAAGTTACGAACCGGCATGACACACGTCCTTCCTCAACCTGCCAGGCGGCAATTACTGTTGAAACACTTCAATCGTGTCACCAGGCGCAAGCGTCACGATGGCCTTCTTCTTGTCCGGCGTCCGGCCTTCGTTGGCGGGACCGCGACGGGACATCCGCCTCTTGACCTTGCCCCGACGCCAGAGCGTGTTCACCTTCACGACCCGGACCTTGAAGATCTCCTCCACCGCGTGGCGGATCTCGAACTTATTCGCGTCCCGGGCCACCTCAAACGTGTACTTGTTGAGCGCCATCGCGTCGGTGCTGGCCTCTGTGATGATGGGCCGGATGATGATGTCGTAAGGGGACTTCACCGGCCAAACACCTCCTCGATCGCGCGCACTGCCTCTTTGTCGAGCACCACGTGCTGATGCTTCAGGAGCGTGTATGCGTTCAACTGCTCGGTGGATGCCGTCTCCACCTTGGGAAGATTCCGCGCGGAAAGTTTGAGATTCTCGTTGGCCCCCCGGCTGATCAACAGTGCATTGGGCTCGAGCTTCAACTTCTGCAGCGTCTCGGCCACCTGCTTGGTCTTGATCTCCGGATAGGCAAAGTCCATAACGACGACGAGCTCGCCATCTTTCAACTTGGCAGACAGGGCCTGCCGGATCGCCGCCTGCCGCATCTTCTGCGGAAGCCGGCCCGCAAAGCTGTGCGGATGCGGGCCAAAGGCCACGCCGCCGTGCCGCCACTGCGGTGCCCGGATGCTGCCCTGACGGGCGCGTCCGGTGCCCTTCTGCTTCCAAGGCTTGCGGCCCCCGCCTCGGACCATGGCCCGGGTCTTGGTGGACGCGGTGCCCGCCCGCTGATTCTGCTGGTACAGCACCGTCGCCTGATGGAGCAGATTGATGTTGACCGGAGCGTCAAACACCCGCTCCGACAGCTCCATCTCCTCAACCGGCTGGCCATCCCGTCCGTAGACGGTAATCGTCGGCATGCTCAGGCCTCCTTCCTCGCGGTCGCGCGGGAGCGAACAGACTCGCGGACCATGACCAGGCTCCCGTTGGGGCCTGGAATGGCACCGCGGATCATGAGCAGATTCCGATCCGGATCCACCCGCTCCACCCGCAGCTTCAGGACCGTGACCCGCCGGTGGCCCATGTGGCCCGGCAGTTTGCGGCCCTTGAACACGCGTCCGCCGCCGCCCGACATACGGGCGTTTAAGGATCCGGGCCCACGGTGATACTTGGAACCATGCGTCATCGGACCACGGTGGAAGCCCCAGCGCCGGATCGCTCCCTGAAAGCCCTTGCCTTTGGAGGTGCCGATCACGTCGACCAGGTCACCGACGGCAAAGGCATCCTCAACCCGGTGGAGGCTTCCCTCTTCCAGATCGAGAGCGCCCGGGAGACGAAACTCCCGCAGCCAGCGGACCGGCTCGATGCCGCGCTGGTCAAATTCTCGCGCCTGAGGCCGGCGCACCTTGTGCGGGCGTATGAAGCCCACACCGAGCTGCACCGCTTCGTAGCCGTGCTTCTCCGGCGTCCGCTTCAGCACCACGCGGTTGGGCTCGGCCAGAACCACCGTGACCGGGACCGCACGACCTTCTGCGTCGAAGATCTGGGTCATGCCCACCTTTAAGCCAATGATCCCCTTCATGTGTCCTCCGCCTAGAGCTTGATCTCGATATCGACCCCGGCCGGGAGATCAAGACGCATGAGCGCGTTCACCGTCTTCTGGCTCGGGTCCATGATGTCGATGAGGCGCTTGTGAATACGGCGCTCGAACTGCTCGCGAATGTCCTTCTCCCCATTGGGAGCGGTCAGCACCGTGTAGATGCGCTTCTCCGTCGGCAGCGGCACCGGTCCGGAGACGGCGGCGCCATTGCGGCGCGCCGTCTCCACGATCCGCTGGGCCGACTGATCCAGCACCTCATGGTCATACGCTTTGAGCCGAATCCGGATCTTCTGGTCCGCCATTAATCCGTTCTCCTCAGGACTTGATGGCCGTGACCACGCCGGCGCCCACCGTCCGACCACCCTCACGGATGGCGAAACGGAGGCCTTCCTCCATGGCAATCGGCGCGATAAGCTCGATGCTCATCTTGATGTTGTCACCGGGAATCACCATCTCGGTGCCCTCCGGGAGCGCCACAACCCCGGTGACATCCGTGGTCCGGAAGTAGAACTGCGGGCGGTAGCCGTTGAAGAACGGCGTGTGCCGGCCCCCCTCTTCCTTGGTCAGGACGTACACCTCGGCATCGAACTTGGTGTGCGGCTTGATGCTGCCCGGCTTGGCCAGCACCTGACCCCGCTCCACGGCCTCCTTGTCAATCCCTCGCAGGAGGCAGCCGATGTTGTCGCCGGCCACCGCGAGATCAAGCGTCTTGCGGAACATCTCGACGCCGGTGACGATGCTCTTGTCGGCCCTCTCGTGCAGGCCCACAATCTCAACCTCGTCGCCGACCTTGACCTGACCCCGCTCCACGCGGCCGGTTACCACGGTGCCGCGACCCGTAATGGAATGGGTGTCCTCCACGGGCATCAAGAACGGCTTGTCGGTGTCACGGGTCGGGGTCGGAATGTACTCGTCGACCGCGTCCATGAGCTCCCAGATCTTCCCGCACCACTCGCAGTCGCGCTTGCCGCAGCCGCACTCCAGCGCCTTCAGGGCGGAGCCTGACACGATGGGAATCTCGTCACCGGGGAACTGGTACTGGGTGAGGAGCTCCCGCACCTCAAGCTCGACCAGCTCCATGAGCTCGGGGTCGTCCACCGTGTCGGCCTTGTTCAGGAACACGACAATGTTGGGCACGCCCACCTGGCGGGCCAGGAGGATGTGCTCCCGGGTCTGGGGCATGGGGCCGTCGGCGGCCGACACCACCAGGATGGCACCGTCCATCTGGGCAGCCCCGGTGATCATGTTCTTGACATAGTCGGCGTGTCCGGGGCAGTCCACATGCGCGTAGTGCCGCTTTTCGGTCTCGTACTCCACATGGGCGGTCGCGATGGTGATGCCCCGCTCCCGCTCCTCCGGCGCCTTGTCGATCTGGTCGTACGCCACGAACTCAGCCTGACCCACGTTCGCCAATACGCGCGTGATGGCAGCGGTCAACGTGGTCTTGCCGTGGTCCACGTGCCCGATGGTCCCAACGTTCACGTGGGGCTTGGTGCGCTCGTACTTCTTCTTGCCCATCTCGGTCCTCCTTAACTCTCCAATCGCTGGAAAGGAATCCGGGCGCGCCTCAGCGGGCGGCCTTCCCGGCCTGCGTCTTCATGACCTGTTCAGCCACGTGCTTCGGCGTCTCTTCATAGTGCGAGAACTGCATCGTGTACGTGCCGCGCCCCTGGGTGCGGGAACGCAGGTCGGTTGCGTAGCCGAACATCTCCGCCAGCGGCACCATCCCGCGGATGGCCTGTACGCCGCCCGCGCGCGGTTCCATGCCCTCGACCCGTCCGCGCCGCGAGTTCAGGTCGCCGATGACGTCACCCATGTAGTCCTCGGGAACGACCACTTCAACCGCCATGATGGGCTCGAGGAGGATGGGCCGCGCCCGCTGCACTGCGCTCTTGAACCCCATGGAGCCGGCGATCTTAAACGCCATTTCGCTGGAGTCCACCTCATGGTAGGAGCCGTCAAACAGCGTGGCGCGCACGTCCACCATGGGGTAGCCCGCCAGCACGCCGGTGTCCATGGCTTCCCGGATGCCCGACTCGACGGCCGGGATGTACTCCCGGGGCACCACGCCCCCGACGATCTTGTTGACAAACTCGAAGCCCTGGCCAGGCTCCAGCGGGTCCACCTTGATGTACACGTGACCATACTGACCACGGCCGCCGGTCTGGCGGATGAACTTGCCTTCCGCCTCGGCCGTCTGCCGGATGGTCTCCTTGTACGCGACCTGCGGGCGGCCCACATTGGCCTGCACCTTGAACTCGCGCAGCAACCGGTCGACGATGATTTCCAGATGGAGTTCGCCCATGCCGGAGATGATGGTCTGCCCGGTCTCGTGGTCGGTGTGCATCCGGAATGTGGGGTCCTCCTCGGCCAGCTTGCCAAGCGCCGCCCCCAGCTTGTCCTGATCGGCCTTCGTCTTCGGCTCAATGGCCTGGGAGATGACCGGCTCGGGAAACTGCATGCTCTCGAGGAGAATCTGCCGGCTCTCGTCGGCCAGGGTGTCTCCGGTGGAGGTGTCCTTGAGACCCACCGCCGCGGCGATATCGCCGGTGTAGAGGGTCTCCACCTCTTCCCGGTGGTTCGCGTGCATCTGCAGCAGCCGGCCGATGCGTTCGCGGCGGCCCTTGCTGACGTTGTAGATGTAAGACCCTGACGAGAGCGTCCCCGAGTACACCCGGATGAACGCCAGCTTGCCGACGAACGGGTCCGTCATGATCTTGAAAGCCAGGGCGGAGAACGGCTCCGCGTCACTCGGCTCTCGGGTCATCGGCCCGTCGCCGGACGCGTCGGTGCCCTGTACCGCCCCGATGTCGAGCGGCGACGGCAGGTAGTCGACCACCGCATCGAGGAGCGGCTGCACGCCCTTGTTGTGGTACGAGGAGCCGCAGAGAACCGGCACCAGCTTGGAGGTCACGGTGCCGATGCGGAGGCCTCGGCGAATCTCCTCCTCGGTGAACGGTTCGCCCTCCAGAAACTTCAGCATGAGGTCGTCATCCACTTCGGCGACGGCTTCGGCGAGCATCTGGCGGCGCTCCTCGGCCATCTCCCGAAGCTCCTCCGGGATCTCCTCGTATTCCCCGCGCGTCCCCAGATCGTCGAGGTAGACGTAGGCCTGCATCCGGACCAGGTCGACCAGGCCGCGGAACGTGTCCTCCACGCCGATCGGGAGCTGGATCGCCACCGGATTGGCTCCGAGCCGCGACTTCAGCTGATTCAGGGTGCCGAGGAAGTCGGCGCCGATGATGTCCATCTTGTTGACGTAGGCAATGCGTGGCACGCGGTACTTGTCCGCCTGCCGCCAGACCGTCTCCGACTGGGGCTCGACCCCACCCTTGGCGTCGAAGACCGCCACCGCCCCATCCAGGACACGCAGCGATCGCTCCACTTCCATCGTGAAGTCCACATGGCCGGGCGTGTCGATAATGTTAATGCGGTGATCGCGCCACTGGCACGTCGTGGCGGCTGACGTGATGGTGATGCCCCGCTCCTGCTCCTGGGCCATCCAGTCCATCACAGCCGTGCCTTCGTGCACCTCGCCCATCTTGTGCACCCGGCCCGTGTAGAACAGGATGCGTTCGGTGGTTGTGGTCTTGCCCGCATCGATGTGGGCCATGATCCCAATATTGCGGGTCCGTTCCAGGGGAAACGGCCGGGCCATGATTCGGGCTCCTTCCTCTAAGTTTCCAATGTCGGTCCCGGACAGGACCGCAGCGGTCTACCAGCGATAATGGGCAAAAGCCTTGTTGGCCTCCGCCATGCGGTGGGTGTCCTCTTTCCGCTTGACAGCGCCGCCCCCGCCCTGACTGGCATCCACCAGCTCGGCCGCGAGCTGCTCGGCCATGCCGCGCTCACCGCGGTTGCGCGCGTACTGTACCAGCCAGCGCAGCGCCAACGCGTTGCGTCGGCTGGGCCGCACCTCCATCGGGACCTGGTAGGTGCTGCCGCCCACGCGGCGGGGCCGCACCTCCAGCATCGGGGTGGCGTTCTTCACCGCCTCCTCGAACACTTCCAGCGGGTCCTTGCCAGTGCGGGCCGCTACCTTGTCCATCGCTTCATATACCAGGCTCTGGGCCACACTCTTCTTGCCGTCCCACATAACCTTGTTGATCAGCTTGGCCACCAGCGGACTCTGGTAGATGGGGTCCGGGGCCACTTCGCGAACCGTTGCGCTTCCACGCCGGGGCATGCCGTTCTCCTCTTTCCTGAAGTCCTAGGACCGGGACCGGCCGCTGGACGACGCCTTCTTGGCACCGTACTTCGAACGGCCCTGGGCGCGCTGGGCCACGCCCGCCGTGTCAAGCGCCCCGCGGACGATGTGGTAGCGGCACCCCGGAAGATCCCGGACACGTCCGCCTCGCACCAGCACCACCGAGTGCTCCTGGAGGTTGTGCCCGATGCCGGGAATGTAGGCCGTCACTTCCTCTCCGTTGGAGAGGCGCACACGGGCCACCTTGCGCAACGCCGAGTTCGGCTTCTTCGGGGTCACCGTGCGCACGGTGATGCATACCCCGCGCTTCTGCGGGTTCGACCGGAGCGCCGGCGCCGCGGTCTTCTTCTTGGCCCGCTTGCGTCCGTGACGCACCAACTGGTTCATGGTCGGCATCGAATACCTCCTGCCTTTGCGGTAAAACCTCTCGAAAAGCCGTTAATCCCGATCAATCCTGGGTCCTGCCGCCGGGCGAACCACCAGCTGAGTCGGTCAGAACGGCCGCACATGCGGCGCCTACTTGGATGCCGCACGCGCGACCCAGCATGGCCATCGTATCGAGATAGCGGATTGGAAGGCTCCGCTCCCCGGCCACCCGGAGAACCTCGGCAATGACCGCCGTCTCGGCATCGCGAGCCACAAAGACGGCGGTGACGCGTCCCATCTTCAGCTCTCTCAGCGACTGCTTGGCTCCAACCACCCGTCCGGTGGGGCGGCGGAGAGCGGTGTCGAAACTGTCACCACTCATCCGCTCACCCCCGGCGAGACACACCTAGGGAGTCTAGCACCGGGATCCGGACCTGTCAATCCGTACCGGCCTCGCTCGAGGTCTCCAACTCCGCCTCATAGTAGGCCTGCTCCTCGGGGCCTAGATCCGCGTATACCGCCACGTTGCGGTAACGCGACATCCCGGTCCCGGCCGGCACCAGCTTCCCGATAATCACGTTTTCCTTCAGGCCCAGAAGCGGGTCGCGCTTGCCCTTGATGGAGGCCTCAGTCAGCACCCGCGTGGTCTCCTGGAAGGAGGCCGCCGACAGGAAGGAGTCGGTGGCGAGACTGGCCTTGGTGATGCCGAGCAGCGACAGCTTGCCCGCCGCTGGCATGAGGCCCTGCCCGAACGCGACCGCGTTCTCATCCTCGAACTCGAAGCGGTCCACCAGGCCGCCCGGCAGCAGGGTGGTGTCCCCTGCGTCCTCGACCTTGAGCTTGCGCATCATCTGCCGGACCATGACCTCGATGTGCTTGTCGTTGATGTCCACGCCCTGAAGCCGGTACACGCGCTGGACCTCGTGGAGGAGGTAGTCCTGGACGCCTCGCGGCCCCTTGACCTTCAGGAGGTCATGCGGGTTCACGGAGCCTTCCGTCAGCTCGTCACCAGCGTCCACCGTGTCGCCCTCGTGGACCTTGACCCGCGCCCCGTAAGGAACCGGATAAGTCTCGGCCTCACCGGGTCCAACGGTCACCGTCACCTCACGCCGGCCCTTGTTCTCACCCAGGTGGATGGTGCCGGGCACCTCCGTGATGATGGCCTGGCCCTTAGGCTTGCGCGCCTCGAACAACTCTTCCACTCGCGGCAGACCCTGGGTGATGTCCGCCCCGGCCACGCCGCCCATGTGGAACGTCCGCATGGTGAGCTGAGTGCCCGGCTCGCCGATGCTCTGGGCGGCGATGATGCCGACCGCCTCACCCACTTCCACCAGGGAACCGGTGGCGAGGTTCCGGCCGTAGCAGGCCACGCAGACTCCGAAGCGAGCCTGGCAGGTCAGCACCGAACGCACTTTCAAGCTGGTGATTCCGGCACCGATGATGGACTGCCCGATCTCCTCGTCAATCATCTGATTCGGTCCCACCAGGATGGCACCGGTCTCCGGGTGTACCACCGACTCGGCGGCCAGCCGACCCACGATCCGGTCGAGCAGGCCCTCGATGAGTTGCCCGCCATCGCGGATCTCCGCGACCTCGATGCCCTCGCTGGTTCCACAGTCGGGCTCCCGGATAATGACGTCCTGCGCCACGTCCACCAGCCGGCGGGTCAGATAACCCGAGTCGGCGGTACGCAGCGCAGTGTCGGCCAGTCCCTTCCGGGCTCCGTGGGTGGAGGTGAAGTACTCCAGCACCGTGAGCCCCTCACGGAAGTTGGCGCGGATCGGGAGCTCGATGATGCGGCCCGAAGGGTCGGCCATGAGGCCCCGCATCCCGGCCAGCTGGGAGATCTGCTGGATGTTACCGCGGGCCCCGGAGATGGCCATCATGTAGACCGAATTGAAGCGGTCCAGCGTCTCCATGAGGGCTTCCGTCACCTGCTCCTTAGCCTCGGTCCAGATGGCGATAACCCGCTCGTAACGCTCCTCCTGGGTGATGAGACCACGCCGGTACTGGCGGTCCACCTGGGCCACCTGGCGCTCGGCCTCCTCCAAGATCTCCTTCTTCTTCGGCGGCACCACGATGTCACTGATCGAGATGGTGGTGCCCGCACGCGTCGCATACGTGAACCCGAGTTCCTTCACCTGGTCCAGCACGTCTGCGGTGAGCCCGTTGCCGAAGTGCCGGAACAGGTCCGACACCAGGTGGGTCAGCTCGCGGCGGTCTACCACGCGGTCTATGAAGCGGAGCTTCGGCGGCACCGCCTCGTTAAAGAGGAAACGGCCCAGGGTGGACTGCCGCACCTCACCGTCAAACCGGAGCGTGATGCGGGCGTGGAGGTCCAGCACGCCTGCCTCATAAGCCATGATCGCCTCGGCCACGTCAGCCAGGACCATGCCCGTGCCCTTGACGCCCTCGCGTTCGATCGTCAGGTAATACGACCCCAGTACCATGTCCTGGGTCGGCGTCACCACCGGGCGTCCGTCTTTGGGGTTGAGGATGTTGTGCGACGACAGCATCAGCACCCGGGCTTCGGACTGCGCCTCGGCCGACAGCGGCACGTGCACGGCCATCTGGTCGCCGTCAAAGTCGGCGTTGTACGCCGTGCACACGAGCGGGTGGATCTGGATCGCACGCCCCTCCACCAGGACGGGCTCGAAGGCCTGGATGCCCAGCCGGTGCAGCGTCGGGGCCCGGTTCAGCAGCACCGGATGCTCCCGGATCACGTCCTCCAGCACATCCCACACCTCGGGCCGCACACGTTCCACCATCCGCTTGGCGGACTTGATGTTGTGGGCGTATCCGTCGTTCACCAGCTTCTTCATCACGAACGGCTTGAAGAGCTCCAGCGCCATCTCTTTGGGCAGACCGCACTGGTGGAGCTTTAGTTTGGGCCCCACCACGATCACGGACCGTCCAGAATAGTCGACGCGCTTGCCGAGCAGGTTCTGCCGGAACCGTCCCTGCTTGCCCTTCAGGAGGTCAGAGAGCGACTTGAGCGGGCGGTTGCCAGGCCCGGTCACCGGACGGCCGCGGCGCCCGTTGTCGATGAGGGCGTCCACCGCCTCCTGAAGCATCCGCTTTTCGTTGCGGACGATGATATCCGGGGCCCCCAGATCGAGCAGCCGCTTTAAGCGGTTGTTGCGATTGATCACGCGGCGATACAGGTCGTTGAGGTCAGAAGTTGCAAACCGGCCCCCGTCCAGCTGCACCATCGGCCGCAGGTCGGGCGGAATGACGGGAACCACGTCCAGGATCATCCACTCCGGACGGTTGCCGGACTGCCGGAACGCCTCCACCACTTCAAGACGACGGATGGCGCGCACGCGGCGCTGCCCGGATGACGAGTTGAGCTCCTCGCGCAGCTCCGCCGACATCTCCTCGAGGTCAATCTCCATCAGGAGTTCCTTGATGGCCTCGGCTCCCATACCGGCACGGAAATACTGCCCGTACTTCTCCCGGTGCTCGCGATACTCCGACTCCACGAGGAGCTGCTTCTTCATGAGAGGCGTAGTGCCCGGCTCGATGACGACGTAGGAGGCGAAATAGAGCACCTTCTCCAGCGAACGGGGCGACATGTCCAGAATGAGCCCCATGCGGGAGGGAATGCCTTTGAAATACCAGATGTGCGACACCGGCGCGGCCAGTTCGATATGGCCCATGCGCTCGCGACGCACCTTGGCCCGCGTGACTTCCACGCCGCAGCGGTCACACACGACGCCCTTGTAGCGGACACGCTTGTACTTGCCGCAATGGCATTCCCAGTCCCGCACCGGTCCGAAGATCTTCTCGCAGAAGAGCCCTTCCCGCTCCGGTCGAAGCGTCCGGTAGTTGATGGTTTCGGGCTTCTTCACCTCGCCCTTAGACCACTCCCGAATCTGCTCAGGCGACGCCAGCGCGATCCGCATCGAGTCGAAGTTATTGACGTCCAGCACGCTACTCCTCCTCGCCTTCGTCGCTGTCCTCGTCGTCCTCATCCGGCGCCACGGCCTGACCGCGGCGCAGGATC